>JAOACV010000827.1 GCA_026417675.1 Verrucomicrobiia bacterium | reverse complement strand
GGCGAAAGCCGTTCGGCAAGATAGCGCGACAACGGGTCCGCAGGCTCCTTCAAGCGAGCCACTAACGCGGCGGAGTCTTTGAGGTCGGCGCCGCGGATCAATTGCGGTTCTTCCAGCACCTCGCCGACGCCGCGCAACGGCCATTCCAGAGCCGCCATGATCCACGGCAGACCGTAAAAGGCGATGCACATGCC
This sequence comes from Verrucomicrobiia bacterium, assembly GCA_026417675.1. Lineage (GTDB taxonomy): Bacteria > Verrucomicrobiota > Verrucomicrobiia > CAIQCK01 > CAIQCK01 > JAOACV01. The sequence goes on along the minus strand of JAOACV010000827.1, from coordinate 1,241 downwards.
CACGAAGAGCGCTGTGATCGAATAGAGGATGGTCCACCGCAGGTCTTCGAGGTGGTCCAGAAACGGCTTGGTCTCCAGCTCCTCCTCCTCATCGGGAGGAAGCGGCTTGACGTCCGGAGCAGATGCGCGCCCTTAACTGACGGCTGGCCACACCCGCTACGTGGTCGGCGTTTGCGTCTTCTCTTCGGATGAGGCGGGCTTGACAGGAGGCGGCGACGGGTGTTCCTCAACCTCGCTTATGGCCGTGTGGATTTCGCTCTGCATGTCGCGGGTGGCTTTCTTGAATTCCTTAATCCCCTGGCCGAGGCCCTTGGCCAGCTCGGGCAGTTTCTTGGCTCCGAACAGCAGCAACACGACCAGCAAGATGAGGATGATCTGGCCCATCCCCAAGTCCCAAACTGCAAGTGGCACGTTCATGTCTTTCAAATCTCCGTTCTCTTTTGACGAAACGTTACGGCTTCCCGGCGCAAATGTAAAACCTCAAGTCGGGGCCACCTCGAAAACCTTCCGAGGCGTCGAGCCGCAACCGCGGTTCTGGGCGCCAATGGCGCGACTACCGGCTGGTGATGATGAACTCGGCGCGACGGTTCTTGGCCCACGCCTCTTCGTTGTGGCCGGGGTCCACCGGGCGCTCCTTGCCGTAGCTGATGGTCTGGAGCTTGTTGCCGTCAATGCCGGCCCCGATCAGATACTCGCGGCAGGCCAGCGCGCGGCGCTCGCCGAGCGCGCGGTTGTATTCCGCCGTGCCGCGCTCGTCGCAGTGACCCTCGATGGTGATGATCTGTCCGGGATTCTCACGCATATAGGCGGCCATGTCGTCGAGCTTCGGCCGCTCGCTCGGATTGATGACGGCGCTGTCGAAGGCGAAGTGCACCGTGTTGGCGGCCAGCCGGGGCGGTTGATAACGCTCTCCGGGCGAGCCGATGCGAGGGCCGAGACCGCCCGGTTCCACCGGCACTGCCGGCACCGCGCCGACTTCCGTGCCGGGGCCGGGGCCGGGAATGGCGGAGGACTTCTTCTTGCAACCCACCATGCTGCCGCCGACCAAAGCGGCGAGGCTGAGGGCCAACATCTTCATCATCAATCGGGTCTTCATTGGTTCTCCTTCGTCAAACGCGCGTCGCAATCAGTTCATCCACATGACCGAGCCGCGTTTACCGCGACCAAGCCGGCGTCGTGCAGTCACCCAGCACGCGCAAATTCGGGTTGAGTTCTATAGCCCGACCCGTGAAGGCGTCAAG
>JAOACV010000826.1 GCA_026417675.1 Verrucomicrobiia bacterium | reverse complement strand
CAGATGTGTATAAGAGACAGGCTGACAGGGTGCGGCGAACCCTCCCGGCCGCCGGCGATGCTCCGCGTGGCCCTGATCGGCCGCGTGCAAGGGGACGCTTACTTCGACGCCTGTGTCCGCGGCGCGCGCGAGGCAGCCAGGGAACTGGGCCTGCAACTGTTTTGCGAAGCGCCCGTCAAGGCCGCGGCCGAGGACCAGATCGAGACGGTCAAGAGCCTGCTGGACCGGCGCATGGACGCGATCGTGATCGCGCCGGCGGACCCGATGGCGCTGGCGCCGACGTTGCGGCGCGCCAGGGACAGCGGCACGCATGTCATCACCTTCGACACCGACGCGGACGAAAAGCGCAGCGGGCGCGAGTGGTTCGTCAGGCCGGCCAGCGACCAGGCGGTGGGGCGCGCGCTGGCGCGGATCATGGCGCTCTCAAGCGGGCCGCAGGCGCGGACGGTGATCGTCACCAGCAGCGTCGCCGGCACCGGACAACAGTTGTGGATTGGCGAGATGCGCAAACACATCGGCGCCACGTTCCCGACGATGGTGATCGCCGACATCAAACGCTGCGCGGAGCCTGCCGACGCCTACGAAGCCATCCAGACGGTCCTGCGCAGCGACGGGGAGGTGTCCGGCGTGTTTGCGCTCGCGCCCGACCTGCTGGTCAGCGCCGCCGAGTCGGTCAAACACGCGGGCAAGGGCGGCAAAATCGTCGTCACCGGCATTGGCCTGCCCAAGAGCATCGCGCCGTTCGTCAAGGACGGCATCGTGCCGGCGTTCGTGATGTGGAACCCGACCGACCTCGGCTATCTCGCGGTGCAGACCGCGTGCAAGGTCGTCAAGGGCGAGCTGGCGCCCGACGCCAAGGAGATCGAGGCCGGCCGGCTTGGCAAACGCGCCATCCAGGGCCGCGACATCCTCCTCGGCGACCCCATCGCCGTCTCGGCGGCAAAGGTGGACTCATTTGATTTCTGAAAGCGGGCCTCAGTCGCTGATGTGCTCCGGCATCGCGAACGCGCCGCGGATCAGCCGCACCTCGCGCGGCTCGCGCGCGTCGTCGTCCAGATAAACCTCCACGACATCAAACCGCACCGGCACGCGCGGATTGTTGAGCAGGCGCAGATACTCGCGGGCGCAACTGACCAGATGCCGCCGTTTCTCGCGGTCCACCGCGCTTGCCGCGTCGCCATACTCGTCGCTGGCGCGGGTCTTGACCTCGACAAACGCCAGCACCTCCCCCTCCCGCGCCACCAGGTCAATCTCGCCGTGCTTGCCGGCAAAACGGCGTGTCAGAATCTTGTAGCCCTGCCGGCGCAGGTGCCGCGCCGCGGCGCGCTCGCCGCGCTCGCCCTTGACCAGGTGCGCGGGCGCCGCCGGTCCTTTGAACCAGAATGTTCGCCACCAGCTGGCCATCGGGACGGATGATGCGCCGAGGCGATCAAACCGTCGAGCC
>JAOACV010000825.1 GCA_026417675.1 Verrucomicrobiia bacterium | reverse complement strand
GGGAGAAGCCCCGCCTCGACCAAGAGGCAGCACTGCGAGGATGGATGCATGAGTTTCTGCGAACGCTGCGCATCTACCACGGCATAGAGACTCCGCTTGGCCGTGGATGGTATCCGCGGCTTCGCGTCTGGCTGTGGGACAACGCGCCGGTTTTCAGGTATTACGGTTGGCGCTGGCGCGCCGTCCATGCCGCTGTGGCTACTCGTTTCAACCTGCATCCATCCGACGAATGCGCGCTGAAAGACCTGGCGAAAGACATGGGGCTGCGACTTGGATTGAAATTGGGGCGTGCCCCATCGGCCAACAGAGACACGCAAGCTTGCGCCGAGCTTCTGACTCCGCAGCCTCAAATCAAACTCCCCGCGTCGAAATAGTGGAGTTTGGGCCGGTTGCGGATTGGCCGTTAAGTCCACTGATATTCGCGCGCCCGTATTCGATAATACGGGCATGAAAATTCATGATTCAACGGCCAACGACGCGGGCCAATTAACCGCGTCCCCAGTGGCAGCCCCAGCGGTGCCTGCCAATAGCATCATACCCGAATGGATCAGACTTCCGAAGGTGGGCAGCAGCGATCCGTGGACCGGTCTGACGCGCTCGAAATTGAATGAACTTATCCTGGCTTGTCCTGCCAACGACCACAAGCCGCCTGTGCGGTCGGTCTGTTTGCGCCAGCGCGGCAAGCTCAAGGGCGTGCGACTCATCCACCTGCGGAGCGTGATCACGTAACTCGATCGCTAACCCGATTCTTGAGAATGATGCGGGAAATGTTTGGGACCGCTTTGCAGTGCAAGGCAAACGCGGCGCGACAGTGGAAGCGTGAGGCGTTCCGAGAGCAGCGTGTCGTCATCGGTGAGCACAGCGTCTTTCGGCTCGACGAGCGGAATTGGTCTGTGGCGAGAGTTACCGCACCCACCGAGGCGCTCGGCTACTGGCCAACCATCGGCGGTGCGCTTTGCGGGCTACTGGAGTTTCGGGTCAAGGATGAGGAGTTCGAGACGGTCAAGGAACTGATCGCCGTCGTGGAGGCTGCGAAGCTCGAAATCCTCGATGCGATCAAAGGCGGCGATTTCTTGCGCGCTGCTGCGCCGTGCTGCGCAGATTTCGCGACGAACGACGCGGACGGGGATCAGACCAAAGGGGACGAGGGGCACGCCTTGCTGCGGCGTGCTTCGCGTCAAACCGGCGGCCTTGACACGGCCAACGTCGCGCCCACGTCTAGCACCGAAGGGTGCCAGCCATGAACCTCATCGAAGCATTCCGCGATGCCATGCGCCGCGCAGGGCTAGACCACGGCGGCGTGGTCATCGCTGACGGCAAGCTACACAGGTTCAGGGCCGGTGACGACCACCGGGCCAACTCTTGGTATGTCCTGCACGCTGACGAACCGGCTGCCGGCGCGTTCGGCTGTTGGAAGCGGGACATCAAAGGGAAGTGGCATGGTCGTGAG
>JAOACV010000824.1 GCA_026417675.1 Verrucomicrobiia bacterium | reverse complement strand
AGATGTGTATAAGAGACAGGGTTGAAGGTGGGCGGCTCGGACGAAATCGTCGGGCAGGGAGGAATGAACCAGCACGCGCGCTTTCTTCTGAATCTGCGCCTGGATTTGCGCCTGCCATTGTTCCGGAAAAGAGAAGCCGGGCGTGTTGATCAGCTCCAACAAGGCGTCGGGGCTGTGCCGTTTGGCGAGCAGGTCGTAGAAAGGCCCCGCGCGCCCCTGCGGATCGCCGCACTCGGCGGCGACGATGATGGTGCCGCCCTGACGGACGACGCGGGCGGCGGCGGACATGCCTTTGACGGCTTGATAGAGATTAAGGTCGAGCGGATGGCCGCTGTTGGTGGTGACGACGACATCGAACGGCGCATCCACGGGCTGCATGGCAGTTTGTTTGACGAACGCGCAGCCTTCGCGGTGGGCCTCGACGAGATCGCCGGCGAAAACGCGGGTGATGGCCTTGCGCTCGTTGAGGGTGACGTTGATGAGGAAGAGCCGCTGGCTGACGAGCTGCGCGGCCTCCAGCATTTCCTCCCAGAGCGGGTTGCCAAACGTGACGCCCCAAGTGGCGTTCGGATGAGCGATCATCGCCGCGCCGTGGTTGCGCTCGACGGTGCGCTGGGCCGCGACGCCGGGCATGATCCCCTTGGGGCCACCGCTGAAGCCGGCAAAGAAATGCGGCTCGATGAAGCCGGTGATGATGCGCAGGTCGGCTTCGACGAGATGGCGGTTGAGCCAGACGACGTTGCCGCTGCGCGTCAGGCCGACCTTGGCGAGCGAGCGGGGGTCGTTGGCATCGTGGTTGACGACGCGGTAGTTGGCGACGACTTTGGCTGTGAGCAGCCGCTCCAGTTCGGGCCGGCTGTTCTGGCGGTGCGTGCCGAGGCCGTTCAGGAGCGTGATGTTCTCGCGGCGCGCGCCGTGGCGTTCCAACTCGGCCAGCAGCCAGGGGATGATGCGGTCGTTGGGCGTGGCGCGCGTGATGTCGGAAAAGACGATGCAGACGCGGTCGGCCGGCCGCACCATTTCGCGCAACGGCGGCGAGGCGATGGGGTGTTCGAGCGCGGCCACGAACGCCGCGCGCTCGTCCGGCAGGCCGGCGCGGTGCGTTGGCGTGATGACGGTAGTGCGGCCGTCGGGGAACTCCACGTCGAGGCCGGTCTTGCCGTAGGCGAGGTGAACGTTCATCGTGAAAACAACGCCCGGACAATCCGAAGCGTCTGGTCAATCTGGCGGCGCGAAATGTCGAGATGGGTCACGGCGCGGACGGTGGTTGGGCCGGTCATGCTGAAGCGCACGCCACGTGTGAGCGCCCGCTCGATGAACTGCGGGGCGGTCAGGCGCAGGCCGTTGATGTCGAAGATGACAATGTTGGTGTCCACCTCGTCCGGGTTGAGCGCGATGCCGGGAATTTGCGCCA
>JAOACV010000823.1 GCA_026417675.1 Verrucomicrobiia bacterium | reverse complement strand
GTGGAGGGCCAGTTTGTGCCTGCGCGCGACGGCGACGACTTCGCGCAACGTGTCCAGCGGCCAGCAGGCGCCGCCGCCGAAGTTGTGGGTGTTTTCGACCGAAACGAGCGTGGTGCGCGGGTTGTGGGGAGTGTCGAGACGGACGGCGGCTTCGACATCCGCGGCAGTGAAAATGCCGCGTCGCGTGGGAATGCCGCGTAGCATCACGCCGGCGATGGCCGCAGGCCCGCCGGTTTCGGACATCACAGGATGGCTGCGGGCCTCGATGATGACCTCGTCGGCGGGGCGGGGATGGAGGCTGATGCCGATCAGGTTGCACATCGTGCCGCTGGGCAGGAAGAGGGCGGCCTCTTTGCCGAGCAATTCGGCGACCATCTCCTGCAGGCGGTTGACGGTGGGGTCTTCACCCTTTTGCTCGTCGCCGACCTCGGCCCGGGCCATAGCGCGCCGCATGGCGGGCGTCGGCTGGGTTAGTGTGTCGCTGTAAAGATCAATCGCGATGGGCGGCGGCGATTTCATGAGGTGTCAAAACCACGGAAGACATGAAAGGTGGGGCGCGTTCTCCGAACGCGGCGGCCGTCGCGGGGCCGTGGCGACATCGCGTTTGGAGAACGCGCTCCACCTTTCCTCAAACCCTGCGGCAGAAACGGTCGCGACATGCAGGCAAGATTTCATGGGACCACCAAGGCGGACACGCGGCTGGAAGCCTTACTGGTTTTGGCCTTCGGGCAGCGGGACGTTGGTGAACCAGTAATGCTGTTCCAGCGCCTTGGGCGGACGCATGTAAGCCACGTGGCCGTCACAAAACAGGAAGTTCGCGCCGCCGTTGTGTTCGAAGTCGGGTTTCTGCGTCAGGGGATCAATGCCGTTCCACTTGGAGCCTTGCCAGTGGCCATCGCCGGCCAGAATCGTTTTGGAGACCCGCTCGGGTGGCAGCGCCATCACGCCGGGGCCGCCACCGCCGAAAGCCTTGCCTTGGAGCCACTGGTTCATCATCAGGCTCCAATCTTCGTAGTTGCCATGGATGGCGGCGGCAGTGGGGCAGCGGACGATCTGCATTTTCCGTTGTTGCTCGTGGATATCGGATGTGCCGCTCATCCAGTAATTGGTCAACAGATTGCCCCACCATTGCTTGTCCGTGAGGCTAGGTTCCGACTGTGAACTGCCTTTGGGATACACGTTCTCGTCGGCCAAATACTGGCTGAAGGCGAGGTAGAGTTGTTTGAGATTGTGGGCGCACCGGGCGCGATTGGCCTTTTCGCGCACGCTCGGCATGGCCACCAGCAACATGCCCGACAGAACCGCCAAAAGGACCACGACCACCAGCAGCTCGACGAGCGTAAACCCGAATTTCAGCTTCAGTCTCATAATCATCTGTCTCACCTGCAGCCATTGTCTTCCAGGGAAACCGCCATCGTCAAGGGCGGTCTTGCGCTCTGGCGCTCAGAGGGCGCT
>JAOACV010000822.1 GCA_026417675.1 Verrucomicrobiia bacterium | reverse complement strand
GGATCGTGGACCACGAGCCGGCCGGTCTGGGCATCCGCGAGGACACGCGCCGCATCACGGGCAACTTGAGCCGGTTCGTGCCGCATTTCTTCCGCTGACCATGAGCTACGCCAATCCCACTGCGCTGCAAGTCGGCATGGCTGGCATTCTAGGCGGCCGGCGATTTCGCGTCGTCGGCCGCATCGTCATGGCCATGGAGGAAGGCGGCGAGACTTATTACTGGAACGAGTTCAACCTCGTGGACGACGCCGGAGGCTCCGCGACGCTGGTCTTCGAGGAAACCGAGAACGGCCCGCAGTGGCGGTTGTTCACGATGTTCGATCCGGTCCATCCCATGACGGCGCGCGAGGCCGCCTCCAAACGCGTGGGTNATTGGGTGGACCTCGACGGCACGCCAATCCCGATCACGCTCGTGGACCAGTCGCGGGTCTGCTGCATTGAGGGCGAAGCCCCTGAAGGCGTCGAGGTCGGCGACGTCGCCCGGTACTTCAACGCCGACACCGGTTTTGAGATGCTGGTGGTCAGTTGGACCGGCAATGAAATCGAGTTCTACTGGGGCATGGACGTGACGGCGGACACTGTGGCGAGCGCTTTCGGCCTGCCGAGCGCGGTCCCCGACTCGTCACTCTCTGCGGTCAGCAGAACGCACACGGACTCATTATCCTCCAGTCTGATCGGCAAACTGATCCCCGTGGCCATCGCAGGGGTGATCGCAGCCGGCGTGTATTCGTCCTGGTCGTCCAGGCAACAACCCGCCCCGTTGGTGAAACCGAAGACTCCTCGGCCGCAGCTTGTCCTGGGGGCGACGGGCACGTTGGCGCGGCAGACCTACACGGTCGCCAGCCACAGCGTCGTCGAAGTGGCCAAAGTCGGCGCGTTCTACGACCGGCACGAATACGATCTGGCTGGCGACGCCGGCGGGCGGGCATTGTTGATCTGCGGCCTGAATGGTGATTTCAAGGAATGGCACCTTTTCCAACCGACGGCGCCGATCGCGGGACTTTCGCCTTTTCTGGCGGCGGCCAAACGGCCCGGTGACGGCGTGATCCTCGACGGCAACACGATGCGGATCAAGGAGCTGTTCCGCGCCAAATTCCTGTCTCGCGTTGGCGAACTGTCTCCCAGCGTCACGGTTGGTTCGGAGCAATTCGGTTTCTTGGCGGAGGGGAACAACGAGTGGTTGATGGTTCGGTGGAACAACCAGGCGATCGAGTTCCATCGAGGCCGGGCCTTGCCGGCCAAGGATGTAGCCGCAGGCTTCAGTCAGAAACACTCTGGCGCCAAATGAGCCGCGTCGGAAGCGGCCGCTTGATCCCGGAAGCCCAAAGCGCCTTGGCCGGCGGGCGCCGCTTCGTGGCCGTTTTGAGTATTTGTTGGCGCGGTAGGTTGGTGGTTGAAGGCTTCGTTGCGCGATGGGAGAATCTCGTCAGCAAAACCGCCAGACGATAGCCTTCAAA
>JAOACV010000821.1 GCA_026417675.1 Verrucomicrobiia bacterium | reverse complement strand
GAACGGTTTTCGCCCCGGCAGTTCCGGAAGTCCCGCGGCGGCGGCGAAGGCCCGGGTTCTGATGATCGCGTTGTGGCCCCAGTAATTGCCGGCCCTGCCATGCCATGAATTGAGCCCGGCGGCGATGACCGGCCCGTGGAACTCGGAGAACTTTTCGCCGCGCATTCTGGATCGCCACTCTTCTATCGCGGCCAACCGGCGGCGACGGATGAAGAGCGGGATAACGCAGTGAAAGAAGAATATTGCCGGCCGCTCGCGGAAAACTTCGAGGTTTCGCGCGAGGCCATGCGGATTCGCCTGGAAGGGCTTGGCCTGATCGTGCACAAGAGACCAGCCACGCTGTTCTAGGGAACGGCGTGTTTTTTTTTCGACCCGGCGTTTACCGTTCAGCGAACGGGTGCGCCCAACAACGGGAGGGCCTAAGATGGCCAAAACGTTTGATCTCCGAAAGCAGTTGAAGCTTCACGACAAGGGTCTTCTGCAGCGGCTGTTTGCCGACCAGAAGGAGATGGAGGGCATCGATTGGGGCGCACTCAAGAAGCACGACGTCGAACCCATCGCCGCCGCGTGGGAAGCGATGCTGGAAGCTCGACGGCGACACTTCCAGGTGATCCTCCTGGATGTCAACGAGCTTTCCGACCCCCGCGGCCAGAAGGTGCTCATCGAGGAGCTGGAGTGGATGTCGCCGGAAAAGCTCCCGGCATTCCAGGCCTGTGCGAGCCCGGCCGACAAGGCGTTGTGGGCCTACTTGGAGGCTCGTCCCGCCTTCGACGCGGCGGCGATCTTCGCCCGCGCTGAGGCGATGCGCGGCGGCAACTATTCCAATCGCTGGAACGGCATGCCGAAAAAGGCAATCTCGGTTAACGAGACGATGATCATGGCGCTGCAGGACGCTGTGCGCGAATACTACTGGAAGAAGGAGCTGCGGGGCCAGGTATGCCGCGTGCATCACTATACGCGAGCCGGCGGCGCGGAGTTCTTTTTCGCCTACCTGCCGGACTGGCCGGATAAGCTGCTGGTATTCGATGAGGACGGCAATCTCACGCCGCGCGAGGAGAGTTACACGTTCAACAACGTGTTTGTCTATGTTCCGTCCGATGGCGCAATCGAACTGATCGCGAAGGGAGGCAAGCCGGTCCAGAAGCAGCTTCGCAAGGCATTCTGCCAAACGGTGCTGGGCATCGAGGTTGAAGACGCCGAGCCCGACAAGCCGAGCTATCAGCTCGACCATTTGCTCGCTCCTGACTTCGCGTTTACGACGGAGCCTTCGGATCGCATCGCCGACGTTCGGCTGCGGAGGATTCGCCTGATGCCGAAAATCAAAGTCAAGGCGATTGAGCACCTGGAGCCCAAGTTCACCGAACTTGCAACTCGCTCCGAGGTGATGGATGCGATCCACCGCGAGCTTACGGCGCATGGGCTGAATCGCAGCCAAGTCCGGGTGTCGCAGGTCAGCATC
>JAOACV010000820.1 GCA_026417675.1 Verrucomicrobiia bacterium | reverse complement strand
GTGGGCTCGGAGATGTGTATAAGAGACAGGCCCTACGGCCGTCAGGCGCAATACACCGGCATCGTCAACGACCCGCTCTCGGTCGGCTCCGGCGAGTTTCTGTCATTCGAGCAACCGTTCTCCTACTGGCTGGAGCAGCACGGCTACGACGTGACCTACTGCTCCAACAGCGACATGCTCACGCCCGACCGCGGGCTGAAGTGCAAGGTCTTCCTCAGCGTCGGCCACGACGAATACTGGGACATTCGCCAGTTCCGCAGCGCCGAGACGATGCGCGACGCGGGCGTGAACCTGATGTTCTTCTCCGGCAATGCGGTTTGCTGGGTCAGCCCCTTCCGCGCCAGCAGCCGCGGCGTTCCCAACCGCATCATTTTCCGCGGCGGCCCCTACGGCGGGAAACAAGAATACGCGACGGAGCGCCAGCAAAAACACGGCCCCTTTCCCGAACACGGCCCTGACGAGGGACTGCTGATCGGCGCGCGCAACGGACGGCCCATCAACGGCGGCGGCGACTGGATTGTGACCAAGCCCGACCACTGGATCTTCGCCGGCACCGGCCTGAAAAAAGGCGACCGCATCCCCGGCCTAGTCGGTTGGGAATACCACAACATCCCCGCCACCGAAATCCCCGGCCTCGAAATCGTCGCCGAAGGCCCGGTCTGGGTCGGCGGTGAAACGCTGTCGCACTATGCCGCCACAATCTATCCCGGCCCGAAAGGCAACTTCGTTTTCAACGCCGCCACCATCTTCTGGTGCCAAGACCTCTCCATGCCGCCGGGCCACACGCTGCCGTGGAGCCACTGGAGCCGTCCCCACGGCCCCGACCCGCGGGTTCAGCAGATCACGCACAACGTGCTGCGCAGGGCGATTGCGACGCCGACGGGTCTTGCCCGCTGAAGACTGGTGTGACGCACCCGTGTCGAGGCACTCAGGCTCTTGCCTGCTCAAACCGTCGGTCCACCGCCGGGCCAACGGTCCCCTTCCTTGACCCGCATCGGCCCTTCTGACAGCATTCGCGGGCAAGACATGAAACTGCTGCTTTACCGCTTTCTTTTCAGGCAGCAATGGCTCTGCAAGTTGTTGGGGGCTGTCACGCCGCCCGTTCTGGTGCGTTTGCCGGAGTTCAAAATCTACGTCCGTCTCAACGATTTCGGCGTCGGGTTGCCGATCTTCCTCCGGCGCGCCTACGAACCGTATGTGACCACCGCGATCTGCCGGTTTCTGAAGCCCGGCTGTGTCTTCGTGGACATCGGCGCGAACATTGGCTACCACACGCTGATGGCGGCGGCGCGCGTGGGAGCGGGCGGGAGTGTCATTGCTTTCGAGCCGAACCCGGCCAACTGCGCGCTGCTGCAAAAAAGCATCGCCGCGAACGGCTTCGGCAACATCCGGGTCCATCCCAACGCGGTCGCCGACCATGAGGGCGACGTCGGCCTGACGCGGGATGCGATGGACAGCA
>JAOACV010000081.1 GCA_026417675.1 Verrucomicrobiia bacterium | reverse complement strand
TAGCTGGAGCTTCATCGTTACAAGTTTTTTCTGTTTCCGCGTCACACAACCGTTCGCGCGCGCGCCGCTTTTCGTTGGACCATCGAGTAGAGCGCCGGCAACACCAGCAGGGTCAGCAGAGTGTTGCTGAGCACGCCGCCGATGACCACTGTGGCCAGCGGGCGCTGGACCTCGCCGCCGACGCCAACGTTGACGGCCATCGGGAGGAAACCGACCGCCGCCACCAGCGCGGTCATCAGCACCGGGCGCAGGCGCGCCAGACAACCGTCGCGGACGGCGGTTTCCAGCGGCGCGCCGGCATCGAGCCTCTGTTTGATGAAGGTGACCAGCACGAGGCCGTTGAGGATGGCGACGCCGCTGAGGGCGATGAAACCGACGGCGGCGCTGACAGTGAAGGGCATGTCGCGCAGCCACAGCGACGCGACGCCACCGACGGCGCCGAGCGGGATGCCCGTGGCGACGATGAGCACGTCGCGCAGCGAGCCAAGACTGAAGTAGAGCAGCACAAAGATTAACCCCAACGCCATCGGCACTACGAACATCAACCGCCGGTTGGCCCGCTGCATATTCTCGAACTGGCCGCCCCACTCGATGGTGTAGCCCCCAGGTCGTTTCACCTGCGCGGCAACCCTGGCTTGGGCCTCGGCGACAAAACTTCCCACGTCGCGCCCGCGGACGTTGCAGGTGACGGTGATGCGCCGCCGGCCCCACTCGCGGTTGATGGTCGCGGGACCTTCGGTCTCCACGACGCGCGCGACGCGCGCCAGCGGCAGCACCGGCCCCGCCGCCGTCGGGATCAACGTGGCCGCCAGCGCGTCGGGGTCGGTTCGCTGGCGGTCGGGCAGCCGCGCCACGAGCGGGAAGCGGCGCTGGCCCTCGCGCACCTCGCCGACACGTTTGCCGCCGACGGCCTCGACGACATTGAGCACGTTGCGTGTCGGCACGCCGAAGCGCGCGATGGCCTGCGGGTCCACTATCACCTGCAAGACCGGCTGTCCGCTGAGTTGTTCGGTGGAAACCTCGCCCGCGCCGGCGATGTCGCTCAGCACGCGCTGCACGTCGTCGGCGAGCCGCTTCAGCGTGTCGAGTTCGTCACCGTAAATCTTGACCGCGATGTCGCCGCGCGCGCCGGCGATGAGTTCGTTCATCCGCATTTCAATGGGCTGGCTGAAAACGGCGGTCATGCCCGGCAGCTTGTTGAAGATGCGCTCGCGCATCGCCTCGACCAGTTCGGCCTGCGTGCGGGCCTTCGTCCACTGATCGCGAGGCTTCAGCGTCATGAAGAAGTCGGTCAGCTCGACGCCCATCGGGTCCGTTGCCACCTCGGCAGTGCCGAGCCGCGACCAGACGCGCTGTAGCTCGTCGGGGAACTCCGCCAGCAGCAGTTTTTCGATGCGGTCGTTGCCCGCGACGGCTTCTTCGACCGACACGCCGGCCAGCCGCACGGTGTTGGCGACGAGGGCGCCTTCGCCGAGCTTCGGCAGGAATTCGCCGCCCATCTGCGCGGCCAGGAAACCGCCGCACGCCACGAGCGCGAGCGCGACCAGCAGTGTGGTTTTGCGAAGCCGTAGCGCAAGCCCCAACGCCGGTTCGTAAAGCCGCCGGCAGAACCGCACCGGCCACGGGTCGGCGTGCCGGATGCGGCGCGGCAGCCACAGGCTCGCCAGCACCGGCATCAACGTCAGCGACAGGACCAGCGAGCCGCACAACGCAAAGATCATCGTCAGTGCCATCGGCTTGAACAGCTTGCCCTCGACGCCCTCCAACGTGAGGATCGGCAGGAACACGATGAGGATGATCAACTCGCCGAACATCGTCGGCTTGCGCACCTCCACCGCGGCGTCGCGGATCAGTTCCAACCGCGGCGCGTCGGGCCGCAACGCGGCGTGGCGGACGCAGTTCTCGACCATGATGACCGAGCTGTCCACGATCAGGCCGAAGTCAATCGCGCCGAGGCTCAGCAGGCTCGCCGCGATGCCGGCCTGGAGCATGAAGTTGCCGGCGAACAGCATCGAGAGCGGGATGGCCAGCGCGACGATCAACCCGGCGCGCAGATGGCTGAGGAACGCGAAGAGCACCGCCACGACCAGCAGGGCGCCCAGCAGCAGGTTGTGGCTGACGGTGCGGATGACCTTGTCCACCAGGTCGGTGCGGTCGTAGAGCACTTCCAATTCCACGTCCGGGGGCAAGGACGGCTGCAGCTCGGCAAGCTTGCTTTTCAACGCGCGGGTGACAACGTGGCTGTTCTCGCCCATGAGCATGAAACCGAGACCCATCACGACCTCGCCCTTGCCGCAGTCGCTGACAGCGCCGCGGCGGATTTCGTGGTCCACTTTCACCGTGGCGACGTCGCGCACGCGGACCGGCACGCCGTCGTGGCTGGCGATGACGATGTCGCCGATCTGCTCGACGTTGGTCGCCAGGCCGATGCCGTGGACCAGCAACGTCTCTCCGCCGCGCACGACCTGGCCGCCGCCCACGCTTTGATTGTTGGCTGCCAGCGCCTCGAACAGGTCCTCGAATGTCAGATGATACTTAATCAGCCGTTCCGGCTCGGCGACGACGTGGAACTGTTTCTCCAGCCCGCCCCACGCGTTGACCTCGGCGACGCCGCGCACCTTGCGCAACTCCGGCTTCACGATCCAGTCGTGCAGCTCGCGCAGTTCAGCCAGCGTTCGCCGCGGGTTGTTGGAGCGCACGGCGTAGTGGAAGACCTCGCCGAGGCCCGTTGAGATCGGCCCAAGCTGCGGCCGCGCGATGCCCTCCGGCAATGCGACACTTTGGAGGCGTTCGGTGACGAGTTGACGCGCGCGGTAAACGTTCGCGGTGTCGTCGAAGGTCGCAACCACCTGCGAAAGGCCGAACTTCGAGAGCGAGCGAACATTGGCCAGGCCCGGCAGGCCGCCGATGGCCAGTTCCACCGGCAGCGTGATCTGCTGCTCGATCTCCTGCGGGCTGAGCGCCGGGGCAACCGTGTTGATCTGCACCTGCACCGGCGTCGTGTCGGGAAACGCGTCAATCGGCAGCACGAGCAGCGCGCGTCCGCCGATGACGATGAGGACGACCGCCAGCACGCAGACGAGCAGCCGGTTGCGCAGCGAAGCGTTGATGATCCAGTGGAGCATGGAGTTTAAGAGGTTGAATTGAGGCCCGGTTCAGTTAAACTGTGGCCATGCCGCAAACGATTGCACCGCCGATAACTCGTTACGATTACGAGCAAATGCCGGAGGGGCCGCCGTATTATCAAGTGGTGGAAGGAGAACTGGTCATGTCGCCGTCGCCGGGAACGCCGCACCAAGATATTGTTCTCAACTTGGTCCTTCTGATTGGTCATTACTTGGAAGAGCATCCTATCGGCACGCTGCACGTGGCACCGTTGGACGTGTTTCTCAGCGACATCAACGTCTATCAGCCCGATCTGGTCTTTGTTTCCCGCGAACGGCGCAGCCTCATCACCGATCGAGGCATTGAAGGCGCGCCCGATCTCGTCATTGAGGTGCTCTCGCCCCGCACCGTGCGCTTCGATCGTGGCACGAAGCGAAAAATCTACGCGCGCACCGGTGTGCAGGAATTGTGGCTGGTGGATCCCGACGCCAAGCGCATCCAGATTTACCGGCTGACCGAGGACGCTGACGCGCCCGTTGCCACGCATGGGGCGGACGCGGTGTTCGAGTCGTCGTTGCTGCCGGGGTTGCGGGTCGAGGCAGCCGGGGTGTTCAAGCCGTCGCATGGGGGCTGATTCCTTTCTCGCGGGTTTTCACGCGCTTCAGTCATCCACGCACCCCGCGCCAAGGCGCGAGATGAGCAACTGCGACTTGATGGCGAAGCTGTGGGCCACGACGACCTGATCGTCCGGCTTCAGCGCGTCGAGGACTTCCTGACGACCATTGGCCCGCGCGCCCAAGCGCACCGCGCGCGCTTCGAACAAATCGCCGGCCACCTTGACGAACACCAGCGGGTTGCCCTCGACGCGCACGATGGCCGAGTCCGGCAATAGCAGCGCGCTCCGGGCGCGTCGCGTGATGATGCGGGCGCGTGCGAACATCTTGTCGCGCAACTCGCCGCCGGGGTTGGAGACCTCCGCGCGCGCGCGCGCCAGACGGGTGCGATCGTCCACGGCGGGGCTGATCCACGTCAGCGTGCCGGCGAACGTCCGGCCCGGCAGCGCGTCCACGGTCAACTCGACCGGCTGGCCGACTCGGACGCCGGCCAGCGCGGTTTCCGGGATGTTGAGATTGGCCCACATGATCGCGCGGTCGGCAATGGTGAACAGCGGCTTGCCAGCCTCCACCATCGCGCCGCGGACGGCCGTGCGCTCGACGATTTCGCCGGCGAACGGCGCGCGCACGTCGAGCAACACCGTTTCCTGCGGCTTGGCGCCCATCGCGTCCACCTGCTCCTCGCTGAATCCAAGCAGCCGCAGTTGCTGGCACGCGGCGCGGTGCGCGGCCTCGGCCTCCTGAAGGTCTTTCTCTGAGGTGACTCGCTGGGCGCGCAGCTTGCGCTCGCGGTCCAGCGCCTGGTGGCTCAAGACCGCCTTGGCAACCGCCTCGGCCACGCTGGCCGACCAGAGCCGGGCCACGACCTGTTGCTCCTCGACCCTGGCGCCGAGGTCGGCCTCGACGGCCTGGATGATGCCGGCGACGGGCGCAATGATTTGCGCGAGCTTGTTCTGGTTGAAGCTCACCTCGGCCAAGCACTCCACGCCCTCGCCGATGGCGCCGTGCTCGGGCGAAGCGGTGCGCACGCCGGCGATCATGGCGGACTCCGGCGACGGCAGCCGCACTTTCACGCTCTCGCCGGGTTTAAGCCGGCCCGCCAGTTCCGACCGGCAGATGCCGCATTCGGCTTCGGGCACGCCGTGTTCGGCGCACATGAGGTTCGACGCCCCGGCCGGCGCGGCGGACTGGGCGTGAGTGTGGCCGTCGTGATCGTGCCCGTGGTGTTCGGAACGTTCCTCCCGCCTGCCGCAGCCGGTCAGCAAGACCGCCACGGCGAACAGAGCCGCTGCGATCCGCGTCGGGCTCCAGTTGTTTTGCGCATTCATCGTTTTCCTTCTTTCGTGCCCAAGGGTTTCGGAGGCGGGTTGTCTTCCTCCCGCAAAAGCTTGCTGGCGTTGAAGCCCCGCAAGCGGGCCGGAGTCGCTGACAGGTTCTTGGCCAGCAGCGCCTCCAACTCGGCTTGGGCCGTGTTGAGTTCCAGCAGCCGGTCGTAATAGGCGAGTTGGACTTCGACGCGCGTGCGTTGCGTGTCGAGGATGTCCAGCAGGCCGAACTTGCCGGCCTCGTAGCCCGTGCGGACCAGTCGCGAGGCAGCTTCGGACTTCGGCAGGATGTGCGTGCGATAGGTTTCAACCTGCTCTGCGGCGGCCTTCAATCGCTCGTCCACCACGGCCAGGTCGCGCGTCAGCCGCAGTTCGGTTGCGCTGAGGTCGTGGCGGGCGATGTCGGCCAGCGCGCGCGCCTCGCGTTGGCGGCCCTGCGAACGGTCCAACAGCGGCAGTGGGATGCTGATGCGAAACGCCATCAGGGCTTCGTTGGGGTAGCCACCGTGGCCGCCGGCGATGCCGAAGGTCACATCGGGATACGGATCGAGCTTGGCCCGGCGCAACTCCAACTCGGCACGTTCACGGTGCGCCAATGCGGCACGGACGTTGGGATGGCGCGCGAGCATCTGGTCGCGAGCCTGGTCGAGATCGGGCCGCTGCGCCTGCGCGGTTAACTCGCCCGCCAGCGCGCCGAGAGGGTCGCGCGGCCGGCCCATAAGGGCCGCAAGCGTCTTGAGCGCCTCGGCCACATCGCGGCGCGCGATGGCCAGTTCCGCCACGGCGCGGTCGTGTTCGATTTCCGCGCGCAGTTGCTCCTGGTCGGGGGCCGCGCCGGCCTCAACCCGCTTGCGCGCGGCGGCGGCGGTCGAGCCGGCCAGTTCCGCGAGTTGTTCGGTGACGGCGAGTTTTTTCTGGGCGCCCAGCGCGCGGTAGAAAGCGATCTTCACATCGCGGACCAGTTCGAGTTCGCGGCTGAAATACTCCCACTCGGCGGCGGTAAGGCCCTGCGCGCCGATCCGGGCGTCGAGTTGTTTCTTGCCGGGGAACGGCACGGTCTGGGCAACGCCGACCATGTTCTGCGCGTCCGAGAATCCGCCGCGGTGAGGCGGAAGTTCTTCCGACGATAACTCCAGAGTTGGGTTGGGCCACGCGCGCGACTGGAGTGCGCGCCCGGTGGCCGCCTCGATTCGGGCGCGGGCGGCGGCCAGTTCGGGATTCTTCGCCACCGCCTCGCCAATGGCGCCGGCAAGATCGAGTTGCGTCTGGCCTGACGCGCCGGCGCATGCCGTGACGCCGGCCACAAGCACGGTGCAAAAAGTTCTCATGCAAACCTCCGCTGATTCTTGAAAACAGCACACGGTCCCCGGAGATCGGACCGCGATGCGTGGAGACACTACGAGCGTGGATCGCAAATCACGCTCGAGGCGGAGGCAAAGGAGGGCGCTGGGTCAGCGACCGAAAGCCGGTTGGCTCGTCCGAGACAGTCCGAACGAATCCATCGGGCAGGCAAACCGCGTCTGAAGCTTCCGGCGCGTCGAGCGCAAGCGTGCACAGACAGAAGCAGCAGGCGCCGTCGCCGTCGTCGTCGTCGCAGTGGGCCAGCACTGGCTCCAGCGCGGCAAACAAGAACAAGCCGCCGAGCATGGCGGCAAATGCAATTCGGGCTGAACGGCTCGTCAACATGTCTGGCCAACATCTAAGCGCATCGCTCATCAAAGTCAAACCCGTCGCACCGCATTCCTTGCACCGACGAGTGAGGCGAACAGCAAGACGGCAACCATGCGTTTGTTCATCGTTTGATCTCCAACCGTTCACCGGCTCTCGTTTGCGCGCGACCGGGACGACCGCCTACCGATGCCACGGCGGCGCGAGGAAGGCGATGGCCTCGTCGAAGGTGGCTTTGCGGCGGAAGTTCGCCGGATCGTAGTCGGGGTCTTTCGGATCGGCCTTGGCCCAATGCGGGTGCTGGCGGCCCCAATAGCTGCCGTAGAACTGATAGTTGCTGTCCACCCAGCGGCTTAAGATCATCAGTTCCATCGCCGTGAGCAGCTTGGTGTGATCGTTCTTCGCGTTCTTCGGGTGGCCGGGGTCGGTCAACATTGCGATCAGCTTGCTGGCGTGGCTGCCCAGGCTTTTTGGAGGCAAATAGGCGCCGTTGTAATTGCCGCGGTCACCCTGCCGGAACGATGTGAATTCGGAAATGATTGGCCCGGCGAGTTCCTTGCAAGCCAGCTCCTCGTAGGAAGTGTTGTAGAACAGGGTGATCTCGCCGGTCAGCTTGAGGTTTCCAGCCGGCTCTTTTCCACTGTGGCACTTCACGCACTTGGCGTCGAAGATCGGCTGGATGTCGGTCGGGTAATGAATGACCTGACCCGCCTGGCCGTTGTCGCACGGCTGCGGCTGCGGCGCGCTCGGCGGGCGCGCCAACGCCAGCAGCTTCGCGGACGCGCCGCCCGGCGCGGCGGTGTGGCTGGATTGGCCGTGGCAACCGGTGCAGGAACGCCTCTCGCCGGGCGCGTAGTTGACGTAGGTCCGCTCGCGCTGGATTTCGCGGAAGTTCTCGTCGAGCGCCTGGAAGAAAATACTGCGCCGGGCCGGCACGACGAAGTGCGCGGAACCGTCCTTCTCCACGGGCACGACACCCCACTGGACACGCGGCCAGAGGGCGGCTTTCCAGCTTGAACTGCTGTTGGAGGGAGACCATCGCCGGCCCGTGGACCAGTAGCGCGGCAGGGCTTCGTTGACGCGCAGCCATTTGACCTCGCCCGGCTTCACGCCCTCCATGCCTTGATAGACGTTCGCGACGACGCAAACGGCCTCGTCGCGCGCCGCATATTTCGGGTCGCGCTCCGATGCTACAACCGGCGGCACGCGCCGGGGCACCAGCGGCGTCGGATGCCAGCATGACAGCTCGGCGTCCGCGTGGATCGCACGATGGCGACCCTCGGTGTCAATCAGGTAAAGCGCGTAGGCGTTGGGAACGTCCTTGTAGTGGTCGGTGGGATTAACCTTGTAAGAAACCAAGAACTCGCGGTCGCTGACGGGAAATGGATGGGTGTAGAGACTGTCTCTTATACACAT
>JAOACV010000819.1 GCA_026417675.1 Verrucomicrobiia bacterium | reverse complement strand
CGCCTACGTTGCGTCGCATGACTTGCAGGAGCCGTTGCGGATGGTGGCCAGCTACGTCCAACTGCTGGCCCGCCGCTACCAAGACAAGCTCGACGGTGACGCCAACGAGTTCATCGGCTTCGCGGTGGACGGCGCGCGGCGGATGCAGGCGTTGATCAGCGACCTGCTGGCCTATTCGCGCCTGGGCACCCAAGTTAAACCGTTCGCGCCGACGGATTGCGGGACCATTCTCCAGCGCGCGCTGGACAACCTGAAGGTAGCCGTTGCGGAAAGCGGCGCGGTGGTCACCCGGGACCCGCTGCCGACAGTGATGGCCGACACGACGCAGTTGACGCAGCTCTTCCAAAACCTGATAGGCAACGCCATCAAGTTCCGCCGGCCCGGCCAAGCGCCCCGGGTGCATGTGGGCGTCGTGCGGCGCGAGCGGGAATGGTTGTTCTCCGTTCGCGACAACGGCATTGGCATTGACATGCAGTTCGCCGATCGCATTTTCCAAATCTTCCAACGTCTCCACCCCCGCGCCGAGTATCCCGGCACGGGTATCGGCCTGGCGGTCTGCAAGAAAATCGTGGAGCGCCACGGTGGCCGCATCTGGGTCGAGTCCGCGCCGGACCAAGGCTCGACCTTTTTCTTCACGCTCCCGGCTGAACCCAGCCCAGCATCATGAAAGCAGAACAACTCGGAAGACCTGTGGAAATCCTCCTGGCGGAAGACAATCCCGCCGACGTGCGCCTGACCCAGGAGGCTTTGCGCGATGCGAAGGTCCACAACAACCTCAGCGTTGTCACCGACGGCGTGGAGGCCATGGCGTTTCTGCGCCGCCAAGGCGCCTATGCCAACGCGCCGCGGCCGGATGTGATCTTGCTGGACCTAAACATGCCGCGGAAGGATGGCCGTCAGGTGCTCGCCGAGATCAAGGCGGACGAGGGGTTGAAATCCATCCCGATCGTCGTCCTGACCAGTTCCCAAGCCGAGGAAGATATCCTGCGCGCCTACAACCTGAACGTGAACTGCTACGTCACCAAACCGGTGGAACTCGATCAGTTCCTGAAGGTTGTCAAGTCCATTGAGAACTTCTGGTTGGAGATCGTTGCCTTGCCGGAAAAATAGTTTATCATGCCGATGGAGCCACGCCATGAACCCTCTCGTGGAGAGCTGCAAGCCGATCGAAATCCTGTTGGCCGAGGACAACCCCGGCGACGTGCGTCTGACCCGCGAGGCCCTCAAGGACGCCAAAGTCCACAACCGCCTGCATGTGGTCCCCGACGGCTTCGAAGCGCTGACCTTCCTGCGCCAAGAAGGCCGCTACGCCGATGCGCCACGGCCCGACCTGATCCTGCTCGACCTCAACATGCCGCGCATGGACGGCCGCGAGGTGCTCAAGCAGGTTAAGAGCGATGAACGCCTGCGCCGCATCCCCGTGGTGATCATCACCTCCTCGCAGGCCGAGGAGGACATCCTT
>JAOACV010000818.1 GCA_026417675.1 Verrucomicrobiia bacterium | reverse complement strand
GGTGTGTCGCTGCCGAGCGCAAAGTCGGGCGGTTGATCGTCGCGTCTGGGGAGCACATTCCAGACGAGCACATTGTTTCCGTTGTAATTGCAGACGTAGAGCCGGCCGCCCGCGATGACAGCGTCCGGGCCGTCGCCATTGCGATACGCGTCAGGACGCAGCACGACCGCCGCGTCGGTCTGGTTGTCCTGCGGCGGCGTGTTCCACACATAGATGGAGCTGATGCCGGCGAGAACAAGTTTGCGGTCGGGCGTAAACGTTCCCTTGAGCCATTCGCTCCACGTGAAATCCGGTTCTGCTGTCGGGCTTGTCGGGAACGCGCGCCAGACCATTGTGCCGGGACGACTGCGTGGCCCGTAGTTGTGGTCGCTGACGGCGAACCAACGGCCGTCACTGGTGACGTTGCGCGGCGTGCCGGCATTGCGCGGGCGTAGCACGAGGTCGGGCGGCTGGTTGTCACGCGCCGGTATGGAGTTCCAGATCAAGACGGCAGCGCCGTGGGTCGCGACCACAGCGAGCTTTTTGCCGTCGGTCCAAACGCCCCACGGCCAGCCGAAACGCATCCTGCCGTCGCGCTGTCCAAACTGTTCCAAGTTGAGCGCGATGTCTGCCGGCGCGCCGTTTTTCGTCGGGAAAGAATTCCAGAGCAGGATGCGGTCGTTATTCGTGTCGGTCACGGCGATGCGACTGCCGTCGGGCGTGATGGCGATGTTGCCGGGCCAGTTCAACTGGTGTTTGCCGGTGCCAGGATTGTTTTGCGTGAAGTCCGGCTGGCCGAGCACGAGGTCGGGCGGCGTGTTTTTTGTCGGCGCGGTTTTCCAGATGAGGACGCGGTTGTTCCAGCGGTCAGCCACCAACAACGCCTTGCCGTCGCTGGCTAGACCTGTCGGATGATTGAAGCGCAGCGGGCCGCCGGTGTTGTTAAAGCCGAAACCGCCCAGCATCAAGTCTGCGTCCTGCCCGGTGAGGAAACGGCCCGGCTTCACTGTCGGCGCTGGCCTGTATCGCGAATCAATCTTCTCCACGCGCAACTCTCCGCGCCTGACGGACGCCACGCGCCGAAATGACTCGTTCTGTTCGCGTTGTTGTCGCGTGCCTGGAATGCGCGTCGTATAGACCATCAAGTAGGTGCCGTCCTTGAGCCTCCCAATGGCCGGGTCTTGGACGCCGAAGCCGGGCATTTCGAGCGTGTCGAGGCCATCGGCGTCCAGACGCACGCCGGGGTCGGCCGTCCATGTTGTGCCGTCACGCGTGAAAAACGAGTAGATGCGATGCGGCTGGCCGGGCCGGGCGTTGTTGAAGGCGTAGAAGCGAACGCCACCCGGCACGGGGATGCCATTGGCCATCATGCAGTCTACGCCGTTGGCCGTGAACCGCATGGGGCGGTCAGCAATAAACTTCCTCCCGTCGCGCGAGGTGCCGTGCCAGTTCTCGTCGGGACCGCGTCCGCCGCCGGCGAAGATATGCCAGGTG
>JAOACV010000817.1 GCA_026417675.1 Verrucomicrobiia bacterium | reverse complement strand
ATGCCGACGTGGGCAACCTCGCAATTTTCAATCGCGATGTGGCGCGCGCCGTCGGCCATGATCATTGCGGGAATCGAGTGCGCGGCTTGGGGATCGCCATGTCCTTTGGCTGGCAACACGTATTGGCCGTAGTGGAAAGCCAGTCCGCGCAGTGTGATGTGCTCGACATGCCGGCCCTTGTCCGGGTCTCCGGCGAAGCTCACAAACTGCTCCACGACGGGCGCGACTACCTCGGCCCGCGCCATGTTTTCGCCCGGCAGCGGCTTGTAATAGAGCGTGCCGTCACGGTCGAGGAACCATTCGCCGGGCGCGTCGAGCGCCTCGCGGAAGTTCTCCAGATGATAACGCTGGTTCGGCGCCCAATAGCAAAACGCCCACGGCGCGCCACCGGTGCAGATGACGGCCGGGATTTTCGCATCCAGCGACGCGATGCGGTGGCGCGACACTTCCCAAGAGTGATACGCCACCACCGTGACGTCGCCGAGCCTATCTTTCGCCATGTTCAGCAGCGGCCGGATGTCGTCGGCGCGCGCGACGAAGGCAGGCCCCGTGTGGCTGATCTTGCGGGGCATGTAGTGGTAAAACCGGTTCGGCGACCGCGCCCGCGTTGCGCGGCGGCCGTTGATCCAAAGCTGCTCGAAATACCACGTGCCCGCCTTCACCTCCGGCACTTGCGCGGTCCAAACGCCGTCTGCGCCGCGCTGCCAGCCGGTGATGAGGCGTCCGCCGTTGAGGACCGGTCGCGCGCCGCGTGCCGCCTCATAGACGATCGGATGTTCTGGCGTGCCGCTATCCTCCGGCGTGAACACAACCGGCGCCGCGAGCGCGTAGTGGCCGTGTGCAACGACGACGCGTATGGGGTGGGGCAAGGGAGCGGTCGCTTTCAAACGTCGCACCGCGTCGCGCGCCCCCTGCAGTGACGCGAGCGGGCCGTCGGTTCGCGCATGATGGGGGCGTTGCAACCGGCCCGACCACGCGTCATTGCCGTCAGGCGCGACGTAGAGAGTGGCGGCTTGGGTTGAAAACGCCGTGATGACGCAGGTGATGGCGACAACGGATCGGCGAAGGGCTGAAAACTTTCTCAGAATACTCTTCATGACACCGGCGGTAGCTTTGCTAAAGCCGCCGCACGGGTCAATACTGAGGCCGCTCCGGCACCATCATTTTTTCAGGTGGACCGCGTTCTCCCAACGCGATCCACCCCGGTCCGCGCAGGCGGCTGCAATCAATTTGCCTCGCGCATTTTCTTCTGTGCACGGGTCGCGACTGTAGTAAGCTGCGGTCTGGAAACCAATGAACACACACGAACAATCCAACGCGACCATGGCGGTGTTTCTCGATCTGGAAAACATCGTCTTGGGGGCGCAGGACGCCCATTACCCGCAGTTCGACATCCGGAAAGTGCTCGAACGGCTCCTGCTCAAGGGCCACATCGTCGTCAAGAAGGCCTACTGCGACTTCGACCGCTACAAGGC
>JAOACV010000816.1 GCA_026417675.1 Verrucomicrobiia bacterium | reverse complement strand
ACAGTAGATGTCCGCTTCCGTGATTGCCATGGTCGCCCTGCTCCGCCCGATTGCCCGGTCTCGACGGCCCGATCCCGCTATCACGCAGCCGCCGGCGCGCCAACCGCCGGAGCCTGCGCCCGCCGTGGACGTGAAGGAGACGCGCGATCCATTCAGCTACTCCCGCCGACCCACGCGCGAGATCGCCATCGGCGAAATCAAGCTCGGCGGCGAAAACCTCGTCCGCGTCTGCGTCACGCAAGCCGCGATGGAAACACTTGCCGGCCAACGCTCGCAACTCGGCGACATGCAACCGGAGTTGATCTACGAAAAGGCCAAGGTTGTGGAACTGGACCCGCTGCGCGACGACTTCGGGAAGGTTGGCGACCACACCCTCGTTGCTGTCAAGGACGGCGTAGGGTTAAGCCCCATCGTTGCCTATCGCATCCTCGCCGCAAAGCTCGACGCCCGCGGCTGTCAGGCGCCGATTCTGCTGAAGGACGTCCTCGATGACTGCAGTCGCGCACACGAGGCGCCGGAGCCACTGGCCGGGATGCTCAACGCCGCCACCATGATCGGCGCGATGCTTTGCGACGGCATTGGCGACGCGGTCCTCGTGCGCGGCGAGCGCGACGCCCTCGCCGGCCTGCGGCTGGCCTACAACATCCTTCAGGCATGCGGCAGCCGCTCGTTCAAGACCGAGTATGTGGCGTGCCCCAGTTGCGGGCGCACGCTGTTCAACCTCCAGACCGTCACCGCGCGCATCAAGGCCCGCACCAGCCACCTCAAGGGCGTTAAAATCGCCGTCATGGGCTGCATCGTCAACGGCCCCGGCGAGATGGCCGATGCCGACTTCGGCTATGTGGGCGGCGCGCCCGGCAAGGTCAACCTCTATGTCGGCAAAACCGCTGTGAAGTTCAACATCCCCGAAGCCGAAGCAGTGGATCGCCTCGTGGACCTCATCCGCGAGCACGGCAAGTGGACCGACCCGGCGCGTTGACTCCCGCACGGGTTCCCCGTGCGCCCGCGAAACTTTAAGAAGGCAGCATCTGAGACCGCCCCGCTGCAGACAGACTGAGACCCGCAACGCGGGATCGGCTGGCGAAGCCAAGGGGCGCCGAACCGCGCTGCACGATGGAAGCTGGGACGATAAGGCCGACGTTGCTGCCCGCCGAGCTGTAATGTGAAACACGCCCCCTTTTTTCGCGTTGACCCTGTCTGAAACGCGCATATAGTCAGCGCACGAGTCCGCGGTTCCGGAGTAGCTCAGCGGTAGAGCGGCCGGCTGTTAACCGGTTGGTCGTAGGTTCGATCCCTACCTCCGGAGCCAACTCTTCCTCACACGATCCGCGAGATATTCCCCATTCAACCACACGACGGCCGCTGTTGACGTAGTGCGCCAAAAGTCAGTGTTACCCGACTATTCTGCCCATTGAGAGCGCAGAAAGCCGGAGCCTGTTTGAGGGTCGGCAAGAAGTGGTTGTGCAACTGCTCCAGCAC
>JAOACV010000815.1 GCA_026417675.1 Verrucomicrobiia bacterium | reverse complement strand
CTCCCTCAACCGGCTCAAGAGATTGAGAAAATCCTCTGAGGGAGTGGCCGATTCCGGAGTCCGGCTTGAATAACCCAGGTCTCCAATAATGGCGATAAACTCGGCGCCGTCCGCTACGGTCACGAAGACGAGCCGGTGTTTCTGGGCCGCGAGCTGACACGCCCGCAGAACGTCAGCGAGGAGACGGCGCGGGTGATTGACGAGGAAATCCGGCGCATCACCAGCGAAGGCTCGGAACAGGCGCGGCGGCTTTTGAACGAATACCGCGACAAACTCGCTGTGCTGGCCGAGTCGCTACTCGAATTTGAAACGCTCGACGGCGACCAAGTCATGGAGATCATCAAGACCGGCAAGCTTACCCGGCCCGCGCAGGCGGAGGATAAACCGGATTCGCATCCCGCGCCGCCAGCCGCCGCCGAGCCGGCCAAGCCGCCGCTGGCGGAGCCGCCGCTGATCGAAGGCGCCCCGGCGAAGGCGTAGTCGAGACGCAGCCGCCGACGTGAGGAGGCGGACTCGCACGAAGCCGGCGACTTCGTGCCGCATCATGCCGGCGGCGGCGTGAATGCTCGCAATTCCATCGTTCCGCTCGCAGGACTTTTCCGGTATAGGAAACCCATGCTTTGGCAGTGCCGCCATCATTCCTTCGATTTCTCGGACGGTCGCACGCGGATCATGGGCGTGTTGAACGTGACGCCGGATAGTTTCAGCGACGGCGGCAGGTTCTTGGAGCCGCGCGCCGCGGTGGACCACGCGATCGCAATGGCTGAGGCTGGCGCAGAGATCGTTGATGTCGGCGGCGAATCGAGCCGGCCCGGCGCGGCGGCCGTGCCGCAGGAGGAGGAACTGCGGCGTGTGATGCCGGTGCTGCGCGAGTGCGCGCGCGAACTGGGCGCGCGGGTCGCGCTGTCCATTGACACGACAAAGGCGGAAGTGGCCCGTCAGGCCCTCGACGCCGGTGCGGTAATCGTCAACGACATCAGCGCGGGCCGCTTCGAGCCAGCGCTGCTTTCGGTGGCGGCACGGACGGGCGCGGGCTTTGTGCTGATGCACATGCAGGGCACGCCGCGGACAATGCAGGCATCGCCGCGTTACGCGGATGTGCTCGGCGACGTGACCGCTTTCCTACGGGAGCGGTGGGTAGCCGCGCGGACCGCAGGCATTGCGGATGAGCAGGTCGTGATTGATCCTGGGATTGGCTTTGGCAAGACCTTGGAGCACAATCTGGAATTGCTGGCCCGGCTGGATGAGTTCGCGGCGCTGGGCCGTCCGGTGCTCGTGGGCACGTCGCGCAAGAGTTTTATCGGCCAATTGTTGGACCGGGATGTTGACCATCGCCTCGCCGGCACCCTGGCGAGCGTGGCATGGTGCGCGGCGCACGGCGCGAACATTGTCCGCGTCCACGATGTCCAAGAGAGCGCGCAGGTGTTGCGGGTGATTGACGAGCTAAGAAGGAAGGCAACGACATGAACGTAGATACGC
>JAOACV010000814.1 GCA_026417675.1 Verrucomicrobiia bacterium | reverse complement strand
CAGTCCGCCGCCGGCATTGACGAACTCTTGAATGTTCCGAATTTGCGAACCCGTCAGGCAGGGAATTCCGGCCAGGTAGACCACCTTGTAACGCGCGAGCCGGGCGGGGTCATCGAGCAGGTCGGGCAGTGCGGAAGTGACTTGGATGTGGCGATGCAAGCAGGCCGCAAACGCGCCCAGCGTCGAGGAGCGGACGTCGCTGGAGGGACGGTCCTGGCTTCCTCGGACGGGCGCAGCGCCGCCGGCGCCAGCCCAAATGACGGCCATATACGGCTCGTTTGCCGCGCCTTCGAAGAGTCGTTCGTTGTCCGCAATAATCCCAAATGCCCGCCGGAGCGCGTCGCGGTCGTTGGTCTTGCGGACAAACTGATAGGCGTTATAGACGATCGGACCGCCGCCGAACATGGCGGTGACGAGAATTTCCTGTTGGACGTTCAGCCCGGCCGCACTGACGCGGCTGGAAATGCCGNTGGACACGTAAGGCCAGACGGCCAATCCCGTGGCGCGCGCCAGACTCACGCCCTCGGCCCGATGAAGAATCGAGGCGCTGCGCTCGTAGAGGAAAGCGTCGTGCAACGCGGGGATGCGCGGATCTTCCCCCATGAGCCGTTCCGGGTTGTTGATGTTGTAGATGAGCGGGATGTCGCGGTAGCGTTTGACGATGCGCCGGACTTCCTTGAGCACGTCCATCAGTTGGTTCTGATACCAGACGTGATAACGCCGGACCGCCGCCCGTTCGGCCGGTGTGTAATCTTCGAGCCGCTCGTGCCAAGGAATCTGCAAGCCGGTGCTCCGCGCGAAACCTTGCCGGCAGCCATCACAGTAGCACGTGCCCGGTCGCGGCCAGAAGTAGCACGCCAGCCAGCTATCGAAGTAGATGCCGTCAATCTCGTAGTCGCGGACGACGTGCTCAACCAGCTCGAGATACGCTCGCCGATAAGGCGTGTTCCAGCAAACCGTGCCCAGGTCCTCGCCGGTTCCGAAGCGCGACCGGGCGGGCCCGCCGCCGGGTCGCGACACGTGACCGTATTGCGGCCAGTCGCGCGTAACCTGCGACCACGCCAGCTTGTGACCGGTGGAAATGTAGGGCACGACACGAATCGAGCGGCGCTTGGCGGCGGCGATCATTTCCGCCAGTAGATCGCGTTTGCCCTGCGCCGGATGCGTTGAAAACCGCACGCCCTGGATCGTCGCGTATTTGCCCATCGTGGTCATGCGCACGACGTTGGCGCGCACGTCGCGCATCGTGTCGGCTAGCGCCTCCGCGTCGAATTCGAGGTCCGGCGTGAATGGCGGGCCGTAGGCGTCTATCAGGAACACCCGCGCAGATTGCAACCAGCGCATGTGCGGCGGCAGCGCGCGAACCGCTCTCCGCGGCGGCGACGCTGCCCTGTCGTTTGCGGATTGCTGCGCGAACAGGGCGGCCGGTGACCAAGAGGCGCACGAGCCTCCGACAGCAACAGCCTTTAACCAATCGCGCCGACTTAGGTCT
>JAOACV010000813.1 GCA_026417675.1 Verrucomicrobiia bacterium | reverse complement strand
CTTGAAGTGGGACGGCATAAACCTCTGGATACAACTCACCGGTCAGGCACCGCCAAAATCGCGTGTCATTTACGGAGTCGGCCCTGGCGGCCGCACTCGCATGGTGCGCGACGGCGACTGGAAACTCATCGTCAAGCAGGACAAGGCCGAGCTTTTCGATCTCGCCCGCGACACGAATGAAACAACCGATCTCGCCGCAAAAGAGCCGGACAAAGTGGCCGCCTTGCGCACCAAGCTAGCCGACCTGGCCCGCGCCGACAACGACGCTCTCGCCGAGCCACGCGCTGCCAAGAAAGCCGCCAAATCCGAGTAGCCAAAGAGCGCTGCTAATTCCGGTCGCACAAGCAGCGCTGTTTGTTTCAACAGCCCCACGAAGTTTGTCGGAGCAATGTCTTGGTAACGCTGGGAGCCCACGGCTGCGCGCGCAGGTGCGCTTGCCCAAGCAAAGCTTGGTGAGTGCAAGAGTGAAAGGCTACCGCGCATTTCCAGCTTGAAGTTCGGCGGAGCGGAATTCAGTGTGGTTCGCCATGAGAACCATCTTTGCCATTGTTCTTGCGCTCTTTGCACTTTGTTGTGATCAATCGCTCGCAGCCAATAAACCAAACGTCATCCTCATTATTGCCGACGACCTTGGCTACGGCGATCTCGCCTGCTACGGGCATCCAAAATTCAAGACGCCCTGTCTCGACCGTATGGCCAGCGAAGGGGCGCGACTGACCCAGTTCAATTGTCCGATGGCGTTTTGCGCGCCGACACGCGCGGCGTTGTTGACAGGACGTTATCCATTCCGTTGCGGCATGACGCAGAATCCGTCGCCCGACGGCAAGCCGCCCGCCAATGAGTTGCACTTACCGGAAAGCGAGGTGACGCTGGCGCAGTTGCTCAAGCGAGCTGGCTACGCGACGGGCATGGTCGGCAAATGGCATCTTGGTCACGCGAAACCGGAGTGGCTGCCCACCGGGCGCGGTTTCGATGAATACTTCGGCATCCCTTACTCCAACGATATGCGTCCGGTGGAGTTGCTCGAAGGCACGCGGCGCGTCGAGTATCCGGTCGTGCAGGCGACGCTCACACAGCGCTACATGAAACGCGCGCTTGACTTCATCCAGCGCAACCGGAGCCGCCCGTTCTTCCTCTACTTCGCCCACGCTATGCCGCACAAGCCGCTGGCTGTTTCCGAGAATTTTTACAAGAAAAGCGGCGCGGGACTTTACGCCGACACGATGGCAGAACTTGACTGGAGCGTCGGCCAACTGCTCGACAAACTGACAGAACTCGGCCTCGATAAACAAACGCTAGTGGTGTTCACCAGCGACAACGGGCCGTGGTTCGGCGGTAGCACCGGCGGTCTGCGCGGCATGAAAGGCAGCAGCTACGAGGGCGGTTACCGCGTGCCGTGCATCGCTTGGTGGCCGGGGAAAATCCCGCCCGGCCACGTCAGCCACGAGCTGTCGGTGATGATGGACCTGTTCGCAACGTCGCTTGCTGTTGCC
>JAOACV010000812.1 GCA_026417675.1 Verrucomicrobiia bacterium | reverse complement strand
AGATTATCTTGTGGAAGGTCGCGACGGAAAATGGATTTTCTCGCCGACACAATCGCCGGAGAACACGCCGAAGAATTCCAATTCTCAAGGCAGCTTCAACGCCACCATGGATGTGGCGGTGGCCAAGGAACTCCTGCGCAACATCATCGCCGCGTCACGCGCGCTCCGACGCAACCGGGACAAGATTCCGCGCTGGCAGCGAATGTTGGACAAGATGCCCGATTACATGGTGGACGAGCGCGGCATCATCAAAGAATGGCTCACACCCAAGTTGGAGAACAACGATTGCCACCGACATTCCTCGCATCTCTATCCGCTTTTCTACGGCATGCCCGATGAAATCGGGCGCAACCCGCAGCTTCGCGCCGCTTTTCGGAGGAGCATCGAATTCAAACTCGACAACTTCTGGCAGAACAACCAGAAGGGATTCATGTCTTTCGGCTTGGTGCAACTCGCCCAAGCCGCCGCCAGTCTTGGTGAAGGAGAGTTGGCTTATCGTTGCCTGACACAACTGGCGAACCGCTACTGGCTGAACAATCTCGCCTCGACGCACAATCACCGCTCGCTCTTCAACATGGACATCAGCGGCGGGATGCCGGCGGTGATCATCAAGATGCTGGTGGCTTCGGAGGTCGGCAAACTTCAACTCTTGCCCGCGCTTCCCAAAGCATGGCCGAGCGGAACGATTGAAGGCGTCCTCTGTCGCGGACAAATCGAGGTGCGCTGGTTGCATTGGACGCCCAAGGGCATCGAATGCGCTTTGCGTTCGGGCAAAAGACAAACGATCCTGCTTGAACTCCCCACCAGAATCTCTGAGATCACAGTCCGAGGCTCCGGCGCCAAGGTTGCCAAGGCCCGCTCACCGAACCAGCGCAAGCTGACGCTGCCGTTCGGCAGTGAGATAACCATCACAATCACCAGTCAACAATAAACCCAACGACCAAATGAAACACACCACCACAACCAAGCGACTCTGCTGGCTATTTGCAGCAACCACCATCGGCGTCACGACCGCACTCGCGGCGGACAAGGCCGGCGTCGTCACTTCACATTCACAAGGGCTGCACGGCGATATCGGCTTCGGCCACGAACAGCCACCAGCTAAGTCCGCCTACCATGCCGGCATGGGATTCTACGCTGCCGTGTGGCCGTTGGTGGACAAGCCGCTCGCCAATTTCCAAATCGGCCTGCCCAGCGCGTGGATTACACCGGACAATTCCGACAACAAAGACAAACCGCTCGCTCCCGAAGGCACACGCGCTCGGAAATGGAAAGAGCGCGGCCCGACTTGGAGCAGCGTGTTCCAGACAATCGAAGGCGGTCTGGGTTACTGGGCTGGCAACCATTTCCGCTACGGCCCGCCGAAGTTCAGCATGAACGGCACGCCGCAATGCTACGACTACGAAATCGCATCGCCCGGCTGGTCCTTCTTCTACAGCAACGAGGCGCTGCCGGACAATCGTCTCGGCATCGCGCAACTGAGCAATCGCCTCCTTAT
>JAOACV010000811.1 GCA_026417675.1 Verrucomicrobiia bacterium | reverse complement strand
CCGACGGCATCCGCGGCCGGGTCGGCGAGTCGCCGATCTCGGCCGACTTCATGCTGCGCCTCGGACGCGCGGCCGGCTCGGTGCTGAAGTCGCTGGGTGGCGACGGCTCGGTCGTGATCGGCAAGGACACGCGGCTGTCGGGTTACATGTTGGAAACGGCGATGGCCAGCGGCATCCTTTCGATGGGTGTGGACGTGTTGCTCATCGGCCCGTTGCCGACGCCGGGCGTGGCTTACATCACCCGGTCGCTGCGGGCGGACGCCGCCGTGATGCTGACCGCCTCGCACAACCCTTACGATGACAACGGGATCAAGTTTTTTGACCGCGACGGCTACAAGCTCGATACGAGCGTCGAAGAGCAGATCGAGGAGCTGGTCTTCAGCGGCGAGATTGACAAGATCCGTCCGACGGCCGACGCAGTGGGCAAGGCGCTGCGCATAGACGACGCGCTGGGCCGCTACATCGAGTTCGCCAAGGCGAGTTTCCCGCGCGGCATGACGCTCGACGGCTACCGCATCGTCGTGGACGGGGCCAACGGCGCGGGCTACAAGAGCACGCCGTGCGTGTTGCGCGAGCTGGGCGCGGAGGTTTTCGTCTATGGCAACACCCCCAACGGCACCAACATCAACAAGGACTGCGGCAGCCTGCACCCGACGTTGCTGCGCGAGGCGGTGATCAAGCATAACGCCGACATCGGTATCGCACACGACGGCGATGCTGACCGCGTGATTCTCTGCGACGAGAACGCCCGCATCGTGGACGGCGACGAGATCCTGGCCATCGCGGGCGTGGACATGCTCCGGCACGACCGGCTGCGCAAGAACACGCTCGTGGCGACCGTGATGAGCAACATGGGTCTCGACGACGCTATCCGCAAAGCCGGCGGGCAGGTCGTCCGCGCGCCGGTCGGCGACAAGTTCGTCATAGACGAGATGCGCCGGCTCGACGTCAACGTCGGCGGCGAGCAGAGCGGCCACATTATCTTCCGCGACTTCACCACCACCGGCGACGGTTTGATCAGCGCGCTGCAAATCCTCGGCATCATGTGCGCCGCCGGCAAGCCGCTCAGCGAACTCAGCCGCGTCATGACCCGTTTCCCGCAGGTGCTCATTAACGTGAGAGTCCGCAGCAAGCCTGCCATCGAGTCGCTGGCCCCGGTGCAGGCTGCCATCCAGCAAGCCGAGGCGGCCGTCGCCGGAACCGGCCGGGTGATGGTGCGCTACTCCGGCACGGAACCTTTGTGCCGCATCACGCTCGAAGGCCGCGACCGTGGCCTCATCGAGCTGCACGCCCAGCGCATCGCCGACGCCGTCCGCCAGCAAATCGGCGCGGAGTGAGGCCGTATTCGCGCGCTTGCAACCCAGAACGGAAGGAGAAACTCATGCATCGAACTGTTGCCACCATCCTCTTCCTCACGGCCCTGGCCGCCGGTGCGGCCAACGACGGTTTCGTCCGTGTCAGTCCCCGCGACGCGCGCTATTTCGAACTGACCGACGGG
>JAOACV010000810.1 GCA_026417675.1 Verrucomicrobiia bacterium | reverse complement strand
GCCGGAGGGACTGACGGCCAAGGTGCTCTACTACGACAAGCAGTGGAATTTCGTGGTCCTCGATGCGGGCAAGAAGAAAGGCGTGGTTCCGAACGGCAAGATGATCCTGCATCGCGGCACCGACATTATCGGGCAGATACGCATTGCGACAGTGGACGACGATTGCAGCATCGGCGACTTGCTTGGAGGTTTCAAGAAGATGGACCCCAAGAAAGAGCCGAAGCCGGGTGATCTCGCCATTCCTTGAGCGTGGCCCGGCGTTTCACACATGCGTGCGGGCGGTTTACTCTTCAGGCAGACGCAACTGTTGTTGTGGGTGGGGCTGTCTGCCCTCTTTTTCCTGATGGCTTGCGAAACCCCTGAGGGTGGTTCGTCGCTGCCGTGGAATCGGCCGCAGTCGTGGGAAAGTCAATTCCCCACAGGGATGGGCGGGGCCAACTACACTCGTTGAGCCGCGCGGGGCGGCATCAGAAAGAATCCTCATGAAAACCAAACTCCATGGCCTTGTTGCAACTTTCGTGGCATGTGTTTGCTCCGGCGCGGCGTCGGCGGGCGAGGTGGCGTCGGCGCTGCTCGCGCGCTCCGATTCGTCCGTGCTCGGCTACCTGCGCGTCGGCCAACCGGCGCAATTCCTGAACAAGCTCGACGCCGCGACCATGAAATCTGGCACGCGGGCCAGCGACCTCCTGCCGATCATCGCGCAGCGATACTTGAAGAACCCGCTGCTGACTGGCGTGGACATGGATCAGCCGTGGACGTTTGTCTTCCTCGACCCGAAACGGTATTCGAACAACATCGCCATCGTTGTGGGCGTCAGCGACGCGCATCAGTTTTACGACAGCTTCGGCAAAGGTGGCGTCAGCCGCGTCCAAGCCGATCCCGCCACCGCCAAGGACGCCGTGCGGCACTTCACCGAGCCGGAAGACCGCTTCGACCAAAAAGCTTACGTCGCCGCTCTGCGCGCCGGAGAGCAACCGGACCCTTCTAAATTCAAAAAGCAGGTCACAAATCACTTCTACGTCACCGTGCGCGACAAGCAGGGATGCATCGTTGGAGACGCCAGCTTGCTGGAGCAGCTCAAGCCGGGCGGGTCCGTCATCGGCGGCGGGACGGTTCGCGGAGATATCGTCACGGGACTTTTTGCGCCAACCGTGCTGGCTCTTTACGAAAAAGACATTCAACAGCAGAAGCAAGCCATGCTGGCTGTCATGCAGGCGGCCGCGGCGGGCGCCAGCGCGAAGTCCAACCCGGAGATTGCGGCACGGCAGGCGAAGATGGTCGCGGCGGTGTTCGACGCGATGCTGGAAATGACCAGGCAGGTTTGCTGGATCGAAATCGCCGCTGAGCTCAAGGATGGCGCGCTGACCGTGCAGTTTGGCCAACAACCTCTGCCGAACACCCTGCTTGCGAAAGCTCTGGCCGGCGCGGTCCCGGCGGAACCCGACCCGGCGATGCTGGCCCTGATGCCTGCGGAGGTGGCCATCTGTCTCTTATACACAT
>JAOACV010000080.1 GCA_026417675.1 Verrucomicrobiia bacterium | reverse complement strand
GCCTGCTTTAACCCCGCTACGATCTCCGGCAGAGGTTTGCCAAAGCCGAAATCGTCGCCGGGGACCGCCGGCCGCGTGTGGAAGGACAATACGTCCATCGCCTCCAGCGCTCCGAGTTCCAACAACTCCGCCGCCCGCGCCGGATCGCCCAACGCCCCCCCAACGATCACGCAATTTGGGTCCACCTCTTTCGCAGTCGCAAACGCGCGCCGCAGCAGGTCGGCGTAGTTCTTCAGCCGCTCGCGGGTGTCACGACCCGCGAGCAGTCCGGGCTGATCCGGCTCGTTCCACACTTCCCACGCGTGAATCAAACCGTGATAATGCCCGACTGTCTGCCGGACGTAGTTGTCCCACTCCACCGCCCGCGCACCGCGGTCGCGCGGACCGTTTTCCCAGTAGGCCGACGCGTCTAGCGAGCCGAGCACTTCACGCCCGCGCCGCCACGCCGCGCGGACGATCTCATCGTGCCATTGCCACTGATCGCTGCGCGGCTCCACCACAAACCACTGCGTCAACAGCGGCATCCGCACCCAGCGCGCGCCCAGCCGGTCGGCCAGGTCGAGATGCTCCCGCCGGCAGCGCAGCGATCCCCCAAATGGCGACCCGCGCGCCGGCGGACGCGCGGCAATTGCCCGCACGATGTTCAGCCCGGTTTCATCCTGCGCGCCGACGGCCTTGAGTTTCGCCGTGACAGTGAAATGACCCAGCTCGGTGTTGGGGAAACCGGTCGTGGCCACGGCGAATATGTTGGTCCCCGTTTCCACCGCCAACTCGCGCTGATAGACCTGCCGATCATCGAAACTGCGGCCGGTCAGTTGCACCTGCCATAGGGATCGGGGCCGCTGCGTGTCGTAGCCGGCCACCGCCACCACCAGCGTCGGCGGGTCGGGCGCGACAAACCAATGGTCGTGCCGCGCCACCGTCACGGCCACCTCCGCGGGCAAACGCGGCGCAAAGCCGGATGCCGTCACACCCGCCTCCAACTGTGCCGCGTCGAGCCACACCGTCAGCGGCCCGCGCACGCGCAACGCCACGCGCGCGAGTTCCGTCTCCCCAGCCTTGGCCTTTCGCGCCGGCTGGGTCAAGAGGTGCCGCTGCCAGTTTGCGGTTGCCGTCACCCGCCCGCGCGCGCCACTCGCGGACGTCTGCGCCGTCTCGATGGCCATTTCGACCATCGGCGTAGTGGCCGTTTGCGCTTCCAGAGACGCGCGCAGATAAATCGAAAAAGTCCGGGCCTGGTCCGCCGGCAACCGCTGCCACTGCGACCGCAACGTCCACTGTTGACGCTCATCCAGCATCACCCGCACGCAGCGATGGCCGTGGAACGCGCCCGTATTCTGCACGTCCGGAGGCGATTCCTCCCACTCCACTTGCGGGCGCGACGCAAACGCATCGGCGTCGGTAACCTGCCACGTCCAGTGCGACAACCCCAACTCAAAACTGGCGTTGGGCAGGACGTTGCCGGCAAAGGAGGATGCACAAAAAAACAAGGCAACGGGGAAAACTCCCCATCCCCGACGCTCGCGCGGTTGCGTTCGCCGCATACGAGCGGGGAGTTCGGAACCCCTTTGGAGCATGGAATCTTGAGTTTGGAGTGTCACTTCACGTTCGCTTGCGCGCGCTGCACTTCGGTGATTCCCTTTTCGCCGACGCCGTTCCTGCCTTCAACAGAATTTTGCTCGATGGCCACTGTCGCGCCCGGCTCGTCAATCTGGAACGCCACCGGCGCGTTGGTGGCGTTGTTCACCGGATACCAGAAATAGGCGTGATTGCGGCGAAACACCGCCGCGTCGGCGCTCGCGCCGGCATGATAGGCCGTCATCGCGTCGCGCACGACGTTGAACTCAACGATGGTTCCCGCCACCGACGGCGAGGTGTCCCTGCCGGGCGCGGCCCTGCGGCTGGCAAGGATCACGCCGTCGCCGCGGCTGCGGATGAACGAATTGTGCCGCAGAACGTTGCCAAGCGCGCGGGGGAACTCGATCGGCACGCTCGGATAGTCGCCGCTGGTGACCAGCGCCCCCGCGCTGCAATCTTCGACGCGGTTGCCGACGCACTCGTTCCAGAACAGCGGACTGATGCCGCGGTTCCAAGTGCGCGGCATCGAGGAGGCCAGCGTGGTGCCGTTGGCGTAAAGAAACAGCCCCGGCTTGCGCTGCCGGGCGATGGTGTTGGCCGCGACAACGTTCTCGACGCAGGAAATCCAGAGCTGGACGCCGGTCATGCCGTCCGGCGTGTGGTTGCCAACAATGAGGTTCTGATAGAACGCCGTGCCGACCGCGACCACCGAGCCTTTCGCCGGCGCGACGCGCCACGGACGGTCCAGCAACAGCCGCTCACCCTCGCGCCGCACCACGCGCCGCGTCTGGCCCTGGCCGCAGCCTGCAAAGACGGTGACGTAATACTCGCCGATGGGCGGCTCCAAGGTGCCGTCGTCCCCGTCCGGCGGCCAAAACGGCGTCTCATTGCCCGCCGCGTCGTATGCAAGCTGATCGCGTTTCACGCTCCCTAAGCGCTCCTCCGGCGTCGGCGGGATTGTCTTCGGCAGCGTTACGCTCTGCGGGTCCGCGCCGGCCAATGGCCCAAAGAAAGCGGTGCGGTGATTCGCCTCGAACAGAATCATCTCGCCGACGTTCTGGTCGGTGCCCGCCACGCCGCCGAAGCGCGCCTGGCCCGCGCTGGTCGCGCTCTCGACCCCATTGCGGGCGATCCAGTTGTGCGTGATGGATCCGTGGCCCGTGGAGAACCACAACAGCCGCCGCGCGGTCGGTCCACCCGCTTCCGCGCCCGGCGGCGAGGCCACAGAGTTATCTTCGATTACGCATTCCTCGATCGGTTCGCAACGGCCCAAGATGGCCGCTTCGGCATTGCCGCCAAAGCGCGTCACGGAGACCAGACGGTTCCGCGCGAACTCGCATCGCCGCGCGCCGCTGATGAACAATGGCGCGCGGGCCCGCAGGTCGCAGCCGCGGACGACGGCGCGGCTGGCGTAGCGCACGTGGACGCCGCAGTTCTCAGCCTGTTTGCCGTCGCAGTCGGCCACGCGGACGTTTTCGACGCGGCAGCCGTCAAGCCACGCCAGCGGCTCCGGCGAACGGATGGCGATGCCGATGTTGACCTGGGCGTTACCCAAGATGGTCAGGTTCTTCACCGCCGCGCCGTCACCGCTCAACCACACCGCCGCGCGATCGCCAACGCGCAACTGCCCGTCCTTCGCCGCGAAGCGGACGCAGTCCTCGGCTTGGAGGATGATCAGGTTCGCGGCCGATTTAACCGCGCCCTTGGTCGGCTCAACAACCTGCCGCAGCTTGGTGAGTTCATCAGTCGCCACGAACGTCGGATCGAGCGCGAACACAAACGCGTCCAGCGAGACGCCGCCGCCTTTGAGGTTTCTCCATGTGAGCTTGTGTCTGCCGGCGGACAGCTTCAGCGCTGCGGACTTCGACCACTTGAACACGCCGAAACCGCCCGTGTTCGGCAGGTTCTCCAACAGCACCGGCGCGCCGTCGTCCACGATGAGCGCGTGGTTGCCGCTGATGCCGTTTTGTTTCCAAGGCGACATCTCGGTGGCGTAGCGCAGCCAGACGGCCCACTCGCCGGTTTGGGGCACGTCGAGCTCGTATTCAATGGTGTCGCCGGGCGTGTGAACCGCGCCGGGCGCCTGGTTCCATCCGCTGCCGCCCAGCGGCGCAAACTGCGCGGCGGGGTCGTGAACGATCTGGAGCTGGGTCCTGTCCATTTCTTCGCCAGCCAGCGTAACATTCGCGGGAATCCGCAGCGTGCCGCTGAAGCGGAACGCGCGAGCCGGCAACGCCACCGTGCCGCCGCCGCGCTCGGCGGTGGCATCGAGTGCGCGTTGAATGTCCGCTCCGGTGGCGCCGGGGGAAACTTTCGTGACGCGCGCTGAAGACCTCGCCACACGATTGGCCACGCGCAGTTTCAGCGTTTCGCCACCGCCAACCCGGCCGTCATACGGTCCGCAAAGGCCCGCGTGGACCCAGACTTGATAGTCGCCAGCCACGATCGTTTCCGGCAGGCGAAACGCGACGTTGTATTTGCCAGCTTCAATGACTTCGCACCCGCGAAGCCGGCCGTCGCCGCCGCGCAAACTCACGAACGCCGCCGCGCCATCCGGGCGCCGCGCCAGGTTGCGCCCGAAGACGCGGATGATGTCGCCGGGCTTCGCGATGTCGGGCGAGCACCACCACGGCTGCGGCTGGTTGAGCACAACCGGTTCCGAATACCCGGCGGCGTTCTTGACCCAGACGACAAATGGCCCATCTTGCGCTTTTTCCGGCAGCGTGGCGGCAAGCAGACCGTTGGCGCAAAACTGAACGCGCGGGTGCCAGAATTGGCCCGCGCGGTCGTGGGCGCTGACGCCCCACGCGACGAGGTTGGTGGCGAGGTTTTCACCAACGAGCAGAAACGTCTCATCCGGGCCGGCTTCGGCGCTGTGTTCGTAGATCACCGGTGCGCCGGGCGCGGTGGGCATGGTCGGAGGACGAAACTCGCCTGCCGACGACTCGGTGTTCGGTCGCGGCGCGGCGGCGATGCAAAAACAGGCGATCAGCGCAAACAAGCGGTGTTTCATGAATCGGCAACGCGCGCGACTCTAGGCGTTGCCCCGCGCGGGGTCAACGCTCCGTAATGCGGGGCGAGGAGAAACCCCGATGCCCCGGTTGATTCCCCGCCATGCAAGTGTAAAGTCGGCGGCATGACGTTGGACGAATTGTTGCGCGACGAATCGCTGAGACAGCGGGAATTCCCGGTCGTCGCGAAGAAGATTTTTCTGGCCCACGCCGGCACGTCGCCGTTGCCGCGGTGCGTCGCGGAAGCGATGCGGGAGTATCTCGCGGCGGCGGCGCGCGACGGGCAGGAGGATTGTCTGCCGCGCGGTTTCGTGCTGGAGACACGCCAGCTTGCGGCACAACTGCTCGGCTGCATGGCGCAGGAGATTGCGTTGCTCGGTCCGACCGCGCTCGGCTTGTCCCTGGTGGCCAATGGCCTCGATTTCACACCCAGCTCGAACATCGTCTGCTACGGGGACGACTACCCGACCAACGTTTATCCATGGCGTTCGCGCGGCGGCGAAACGGTGGAAGTCCGCACCGTGCGCCCCGCCCGGCCCGGCGAGATTACGCTGGAGTCGGTTGCGGAGGCGGTGGACGGGCGCACGCGGCTGGTGGCGCTGGCATCGGCGCATTTTCTGACGGGCTTCCGGCTTGACATCGCGGCCGTCGGGCGCTTTCTGCGCGAGCGGGGCGTCTTGTTCTGCGTGGACGGCATCCAGACGCTCGGCGCGCTGCGCACGACGGTGGAGCATGTGGATTTCCTCGCGGCGGACTCTCACAAGTGGCTGCTCGGCCCGAACGCAAGCGGCGTGCTCTTCGTGCGGCGCGAGCATTTCAGCCGACTGCGCCCCACGTTGCTGGGCGCGATGAACGTCATCAGTCCCGGCTTCATTGCGCAGGATACGATCGAGTTCGCCGCCCACGCGGGACGCTACGAACCGGGGGCACTGAACCTGACCGGCATCGTGGGTCTGCGCGCGTGTTTGCAGCTCATTGGCGACCTCGGCATTGAGAACATCGAGCATCGGGTGCTCGCGCTGGCTGGCTGGCTGGTGTCGCGCTTACAGGCGAAAGGCTACGTAATCGTCGGCCCGACCAGCGGCTCGTCCATGACCGGAATCGTGAGTTGCCACAAACCCGGAGCGGACATGGAGGCAATTCATGCGCGGCTCAGTGAGGCGGCTGTTGTCA
This sequence comes from Verrucomicrobiia bacterium, assembly GCA_026417675.1. Taxonomy (GTDB): domain Bacteria; phylum Verrucomicrobiota; class Verrucomicrobiia; order CAIQCK01; family CAIQCK01; genus JAOACV01. The sequence goes on along the minus strand of JAOACV010000080.1, from coordinate 2,376 downwards.
CTTCGTTGCGCGTTACGCGCCAAGGCGTGAAGCTGCTGCGTTTCTCGCCGCACTTTTACAACACTGAGGCCGAACTGGAGCGTGCGGTGGCCTTGTTGCCGTAGGGCAAAGACCAAGGCCCTGGGAGAAGAGAAATAGTGGCGCACAAGGCGTTTCGCTGCGCCGGTTGATGTGAGCCATCGTGACGCAGGCCATTCCCGATCGTTCGTCGTTTACCTCGAAATTGCAAGGGCTTAGGTAAAGCAGTGCCCTCTGGCATTGACGTTGCCTTTCGCAAAAGCGCCGGTTGGATAACTGAAAGTCCAGCCGGCGGTAACAACGACAATCTGAAACGGACGAAAGGAGTGATAACCATGGCAATCATGAAGTGGACTCGACCGACGTGGGATCCGTTCCGAGCGATGGAGGAACTGCAAGAGGAAATGAACCGCTTGTTCAGCTCATCGCTGGCGCGGTTTCCGGAGACCGGCACCCGGCGGGTGGCCGACACGTTCTGGACGCCCCCGATGGATATTTACGAGACCAAGGATGAACTGGTGGTTCAGTGCGAGGTGCCCGGCCTGAAGCAGGAGGACATCAACGTGACCGTCCACGACGACACCCTGGTCGTTGAGGGCGAGCGCAAGCAGTCCTCCGAGGTCAAGGAAGAGAACTACTATCGGATGGAGCGCTGGACCGGCAAGTTCTACCGCGCGATTGATCTGCCGCATACGGTGGATTCGGAGAAGATCCGCGCGACCTATGAGAGCGGCGTGCTCAAGGTCGTGTTGCCGAAGAAGCCCGAAGCGAAACCGAAGCAGATCCAGGTCAAGGTCAATTGACGGAGTGCCGGCGCGTGGCCACTGTAAGCCGCCACGCAAGAGTTGACGCGACGCCCGGGCTGGTTGACGAGAGCGGCCCGGGCGTTTACACAAGGCGCCACGAACGCGGCGAGCAAACATGAACCTCAATCAATTCACCGAGAAGGCGCAGGAGGCGCTGCAACACGCGCAAACCATCGCCGCGCGCCATCATCACCAGCAACTGGAGCCGGAGCACCTGCTCGCCGCGCTGCTGGAGGATACCGAGGGGCTCGCGCCCCGCATCCTGCAGCATGCGGGGGCCGATCCGAACGCGGTCTCAGGGGATGTGGAACGCGCGCTGGCGTCGAAGCCGGCCGTGCACGGCCAGGGCGCCGACCAAGTTTATGTGACCCAGCGGCTCACGCGCCTGCTCGACGCCGCCCAGCGCGAGGCGAAGAAGATGCAAGACCAGTATGTCAGCGTCGAACACTTGCTGCTGGCCATGCTCGACGAGGGTCGTCGCGAAGCCGCGGCGCGCATCCTGACGGAAGCCGGCCTGACTCGCGACAAGCTGATGAAGTCGCTCGCCGCGGTGCGCGGCAACCAGCGCGTGACCTCGCCGACACCGGAGGCGACCTACCAGGCGCTCGAACGCTACGGGCGCGACCTCACCAAGCTCGCGCAGTCGGGCAAGCTCGATCCCGTCATCGGCCGCGACGACGAAATCCGCCGCTGCATCCAGATTTTGTCGCGGCGCACAAAGAACAACCCGGTGCTCATCGGCGATCCCGGCGTCGGCAAGACCGCGATTGTCGAGGGCCTGGCCCAACGCATCGTGCGCGGCGATGTGCCGGAAGGGTTGAAAGACAAGCGCATCGTCGGCCTGGACATGGGCGCGCTGGTGGCCGGCGCGAAGTTCCGCGGCGAGTTCGAGGAGCGACTCAAGGCCGTGCTCAAGGAAGTCACCTCCGCCGAAGGCAGGATCATTCTTTTCATTGACGAGTTGCACACCGTCGTCGGCGCGGGGCGGGCCGAGGGCGCGCCGATTGACGCGGGCAACAGGCTCAAACCAATGCTGGGAGGCGGAGAACTGCACTGCATCGGCGCGACCACGCTCGACGAATACCGCAAGCACATCGAGAAGGACAAGGCGCTGGAGCGGCGGTTCCAAACTGTGCTCGTGGACCAGCCGAGCGTCGAGGAGACCATCAGCATCCTGCGCGGCCTGCGCGAGCGTTACGAGGTCCACCACGGCGTCCGCATCAAGGACGCCGCGCTGGTGGCCGCCGCGACGCTGTCGAACCGCTATGTCAGCGACCGGTTCCTGCCGGACAAGGCGATTGATCTCATGGACGAGGCCGCCGCGCGGCTGCGAACGGAGATTGACTCGATGCCGACCGAACTCGACGAGGTCAGCCGGCGCGTCATGCAACTGGAGATCGAGCGCGAGGCGCTGAAGAAGGAAAAGGATCCCGCTTCGCAGGAGCGGCTGAAGGCGTTGGAGAAGGAACTGGCCGAGTTGAAGAACCGGGCCACCGCGCTGCGGGCGCAGTGGGAGAACGAGAAGAAGGCGATCACCGCCACGCGGCAGTTG
>JAOACV010000809.1 GCA_026417675.1 Verrucomicrobiia bacterium | reverse complement strand
CCGGGCGGCAAGGACACGGAATTGTCGGTGTTCCGCGGCACGCGTTCGCGTGTGGAGGTGCGGCAGGGCAAGGAGGAGAACTATGTGCCCGAGGTCTATGTCGTGCCCAATCGCGAAGAAGATCGCCCCGCAATCGAGGCGGCGTTGCGTCGGCGGATTGAACGGTGGGGCGGCGCGTGGCCGGGTTTGTCGTTCAAGGCCGAGGGGGCCCGATTCCGCGTGATCATTCCCGACGTTCATCGCGTGGGCCACGAGGCGCACTTTGCGTTGCTGGTGCGCGAGTTCCTCGGCTATCTCAGACAGCCGAAAACCTTGCCAGCGTGGGAAACTCCCTATATGCTAGCCAAGTATTACGTCACCACCGAAGGTGTAAAACTGGCTCGAACGAACTCAGCAAAGCAACTGACCACACGGAGACGAAAACCATGACATTAAGCCATCCATCCCCCAACCCCCGATCTCATTTCAGCGTCGCATTTCTCGCGTGCGCACTCCTCGGCTCGGCCGCATTGCTGCAAGCCGCGACGACCGACCCGTTCTTGCCTGCGAGGAAGCTCACGGCGCGCATGATCAATTCCAACTTCCCCCAAGGTCACGACACCTCCAACGGCATGGGCACTTTCAGCGACGGGCGCATCTATTATGTGCTCAGCACCGAGCCGCATGACATCGGTGGCCGGATGTTTGTTTACGACCCGAAGACCGACAAGGTTACTTTCATCGCCGACCTCACCGAAGCCTGCGGCGAGAAGGGCAAGAACACCATTGCGCAGGGCAAGAGCCACGTGCCCTTCGTCGAAGCCAACGGCAAACTCTACTTCGCCACGCACATCGGCTACTACAGCATTATTGACGGCATGGAAAAGATGGGCATTCCGCCCCCGGGTTGGTCGAAGTATCCCGGCGGCCACATGCTCGCTTACGACATGAAGACCGGTCAGTTTGAGGACTTCGGTCTCGCGCCCGACGGCGAAGGTATCATTACCTTCAACATGGACACCAAGCGCGGGCGCATGTTCGGACTCACCTGGCCCTCCGGTCAGTTCTACCGCTACGACATGGCTACCAAGAACCTGAAAAACTTCGGCAAACAATGCCGCGAGGGCGAGAATGGCAAAGGCGCGGCTTACAGCACCGTTTGTCGCTCGATCGCCGTGGACCCGGAGGATGGCTCCGCCTACTACAGCGACGGCGACGGCAATATCTTCCAGTATCGCGCCGACACTGATAGCATCGTGAAAATTGAGGATGAGGATTTGAGGAAGGACTACTTCGGGACCTACGACTCCACCAACCCCGGCCACATGGGCTACAACTGGCGGCAGACCTTTTATCGCCCGAAGGACAAGATGATCTACGGCGTCCACGGCAACTCCGGCTACCTCTTCCGCTTCGACCCACGCAAGAAGCGCATCCAGGTCCTCGACCGCATCACCTCCGACCCCTCCAAAGCCAGCGGCATGTTCGACCAGTTTAGCTACGGTTATCTCGGCTTTACCCTCGGCCACGA
>JAOACV010000808.1 GCA_026417675.1 Verrucomicrobiia bacterium | reverse complement strand
CGCCTGGACGTGCGCGGTGAGCTGGTATGCGGCCAGGACGTCGAGATTGACGTGGGCTGCGTGTTCGAAGGCCGCGTCGAGCTGGGCGACGGCGTGCGCATCGGCGCGACGCTTGATCGCAATGGCTTGCGCCCGGCGCGGTTCTACGTCACGCGCGACGACCGGGTCTTCATGGCCAGCGAATTCGGCGTGCTCGACGTGCCGCCCGGCATGGTCGTGCAGAAGGGGCGGCTGCAGCCCGGTCGCATGTTCCTGGTGGACACCGAGCAGGGCCGCATCGTCGCTGACGACGAACTGAAGCAGAAGATGGCCGCAGAGCGCCCGTATCGGCTCTGGCTCAACGAAAATCTCGTTCATCTCGACGACCTGCCCGATCCGCCACACGTCCACGAGCCGGACCACAAGACCGTCGTGCGCCGCCAGCAGGCGTTCGGCTACACGTTCGAGGACCTACGATTTATCCTCACCCCAATGGCCACGGAGGGCGTGCAGCCGCTCGGCTCGATGGGCAACGACACGCCGCTGGCGGTCCTGTCCGAGAAGCCGCAACTGCTCTACAACTACTTCAAGCAACTCTTCGCGCAGGTCACCAACCCGCCGCTGGACTGCATCCGCGAAGAGGTCATCACGTCCACCAATACGCTGATCGGCTCGGAAGGAAACCTGCTCGATCCGCAGCCGCAGAGCTGCCGCATGATCAAGACGGACGGCCCCATCCTTACCAACGTGGAGTTGGAGAAACTGACCCACGTCACGCGCCCGGGCTTCAAGGCCGTCACGTTGCCGATGCTCTTCAAAGTCCGCGAGGGCGCCCAGGGCGTGGAGGCGGCGATGGAGAAGCTCTGCCGCGACGCCAGCGCGGCCATCGCCAACGGCGTCAACATCCTCATCATCTCCGACCGCGGGGTGGACAAGGACCACGCGGCCATCCCCGCGTTGCTGGCCGTGTCGGGCCTGCATCATCATCTCATCCGCGAAGGCACCCGCACGCGCGTCGGGCTCGTCCTCGAATCCGGCGAGCCGCGCGAGGTGCATCACTTCGCGTTGCTGGTCGGCTACGGCGTCAGCGCAGTCAACCCGTATCTGGCGTTCGAGACGCTGGCCGACATGATCCGCGAGGGTCTGCTGCCGGGCCTCGATTACAAAACTGCGGAAAAGAACTATTGCAAGGCCGTTGTGAAGGGCATCGTCAAGACCATGGCCAAGATGGGCATCTCGACCATCCAAGGCTACCGCGGCGCGCAGATCTTCGAGGCGATCGGCCTCAACAAGCTCTTCGTGGACAAATACTTCACCTGGACCACCAGCCGCATCGAGGGCATCGGCATCGAGGAGGTTGCGCGGGAAGTCCTCGCGCGCCATCACCACGCCTACAGCGACCGCGAGGTCAACGGAGAGGTGCTTGATTCCGGCGGCCAATACCAGTGGCGTCAGGACGGCGAGCAGCACCTGTTCAACCCGGAGACCATCCACCTGCTGCAAACCGCCGCGCGCACCGGCAGCTACGAGTTGTTCAAGC
>JAOACV010000807.1 GCA_026417675.1 Verrucomicrobiia bacterium | reverse complement strand
AAAACCGCCGCGAAGACGATCAGCGGTGTGAGCTTGGAATCAATGAAGAACCCGATCAGCCGTTCCCAGACACTCGCGTTGGGGGAACTCGCGCTCATCACTCGGTTACCGGCTGCCCATCCACGAGTTCGCCCTGCGCGTTGACGATCAGTTTCTCGCCCGGTTCCACGCCGGACAGGAGTTCGACTTGGTCGTCGAAAGCCTTGCCCGTCTTCACCAGCCGCATCTGTGCCCGCCCGTCCGCGGCCACGAAGATGAAAGTCAGTTGGCCGCGCTCACGCACGGCCGAAGAGGGCGCGAACAATCCGGTGCGCTCGCCCACGGTCAGCCGGGCACGGCCGAACATGCCGGACTTGATCGGCTTCTTCGGATGCAAATCCGCCTTGATGCGGAAGCTGCGGCTGGTCGGGTCGGCGGAGGGCACGATCTCGCCGACTTGGGCGTCGCATTTCCCCTGATAGGCGTCCACGCGCACCTCGATCTTGGTGCCGATGTTTACTTGCGGCGCAAACCGCTCTGGCACGTCGGCTTCAATGCGCAGACGCTGCGAGTCTTCGAGCGCGAACAAGGGTTGGCCGGGCCGCGCAAGGTCGCCGACGTCGCAAGACTTCTTCACGACGACGCCGTCGAACGGCGCGGTGATGGTGGCGTAACTCAGCGAAGCGCTGGCGAGGCGGTATTTGGTTTCGTGGGCGTCATACTCGGCGCGAGAGGCGACGCCTTTCTTGAACAGCGCGTCGTAACGCTCAAAGTCAGCCTTTGCCTTCTCGAATTCGGCGCGCAGGTCGCGATCGTCGAGCGTGGCCAGCACGTCGCCGGCGCGGACCTTGTCGCCGGGATTGACCTTCACGGCGCGAATGACGGCGGTGATCTTCGCCTCGACGGTCGCTTCGAGCTTCGGGCGGATGGTGCCGACGGCCTCGTAGATTTCCGGCACGCGTTGCGGCTGAAGGACCAGCGTTTGAACCTTGACCGCGGGTCCCGCAGGCGTGGTCCCGCCGGATTCCGGTTTGTGCCCGCACGAGACGGCAAACATCAGAAGGGCTGGCAATGTAGGAAGAAGACGATTCATCGCCTGATTTCTACCCTGTTGGCGCCGACACGTCCAGATTCGTCCCGTGCAAATCTTTTCACCGCGATCTGGAACACGACCCGCCTACGCCGAAATATTTCAAGATGTCTTCCATCAGACACCATCGCGTGAACGCCGACTGCAAGAGGTTGGCGCCGACGAACGCGGTGAACCAAAGCCAGTAAGGACTGTGGAGGTTGGCCAGCGCGAGGCTGAGCAGGATGAAGCTGCCTGCGATGGCGCGTAAGATGTGTTCCCGTGTCATGAAGGTTTCCTTTCGTTCACTTGATCGCGCCGCCGAGCATGCCGCCCAGCAGCATACCGTAGAGGGTGCTGATCCAAGGATTGCTGGTGAGCGGGCATGCGCCCGTGCTGCAGCCGATGAACCGGTAGTTGGCATAGCCCAAGGCGCCGCCAATGACCAGTCCGATGATGATTTTCAGAAGTGCGCTCATGGTT
>JAOACV010000806.1 GCA_026417675.1 Verrucomicrobiia bacterium | reverse complement strand
GAATACAGCAGCGTGAATAGCAGCGTGAATACAGCCATCGTGCCGCGTCAGTTTCACTTGATTCGGATTCCGCTTCAAGCGGCGGCGGCGCGCCGCTCGCCCCCGGCGCGATCTTCGTCGGCCCCGGAGTTGGACGCGATGATCGTGCCGCCGGGCGTATCGTATCTGGTCGCGGCGCCAAGCGGAACGCCGCGCATCGAGGTGGAAGCGCCGGCGTCGTTCGATCACACGTTTGTTCTGGAGCCACTGAATGCGACGACCAATGCTGCGGAAGCAGGGGGAACTGCTCCGCGGGCATCTTCGGTTCTTGGGGTTCGCGTCGGCCGTCGGCCGCTGCTGGCCTTGTTGAACACAAGCACGCTGCCGGCGGCGGTGAACGGCCAGATCGCTCCGTCGGTGGTCTTGTTGAGCGACCGCGACCAAATCTTCCTGTGCGACGAGTTTCTGTTTCACGTGGCCATCTACAATCTGGCCCGCGTTGGGCCACCGCCAGCCGATCTTCTCGCCTCGCAGAAGAAATGTCCCGTGTGTCTCACACCGTTCACGGCATCAAGCACAGTTTTTGTGTGCGACTGCGGACGCGCCATGCATTGCGAGGGCAAGGGCAAACTCGAATGCGTCGGCGAGGGAAGCCTCTGTCCCGCGTGCCAGACGCCGGTGACGTTAAAGGAAGGCTACGGAAACTTACCCGAAGAGGTGCTCGCGTGAACATCGTCAGCCACAACCCGACTGGATCCGGCCCCGTTCGCCTGGCCGCGCGCCTACCGCGGTTTGTCGGCGCCAAGGGCGATGTTGCAGCAAAGTTGCGCGCGGTGCGAATCGGCGTGGCCGGGTGCGGGAGCGTTGGACTCAACGCCGCGGCGCACGCAGCCCGGCTTCAGCCGGCCAAAATCATCGTTGCAGACCCCAAGGCATTCAAAGCCGAAAGCATGCTGACCCACCCAATCTTGGCGGGCGCAATCGGCACCCCAAAGGCCCAGTATGCGGCAGACGTGTGCCGGCAGATCAGCCCGACGACAAAGATCGAGGCGTTCGTCGGCCGGTTCGAGGACCTGCCTCTGGACGTCGTCGCCGACCTCGATGTCTGCGTGATGGCCCCTGACAATCTGCGCGCGGAAGTCGCTATCGGGCAAGCGTGCATGAATCTCGGCGTCCCGCTTCTGCAAGCATCCGTGAGTGGCGAGATGCTCGTGGCTCAAGTCCGATTCTGGTGGTTTGGACGCGGGGGCGGGGATCTGGTTTGCCCCGCCTGCAAATTTTCGAAGGAAGAATTTTCCCAGATGAGCCAAGAGGTTCGGTTCCGCTGCGGAGGCCCCGCGCCCGTTGGAGCCGAAGCGCAGGAGCGGGCCATCCCGACCATGAGCGTCAGCTTTCTGTGCGCGATGGCTGCGGAGTTGGCGATGTTTCAGCTCTTGCGCTTCGTCGCTGGGCTTGGGACGCCCGTGTGCAACACCGAGCTTGAGTATTGTGCCTACACCCATCGCACGGTCGTTACTCCACTGCGACGCCGTCGAGACTGCCCCTGCGATCACACGG
>JAOACV010000805.1 GCA_026417675.1 Verrucomicrobiia bacterium | reverse complement strand
GTTGGTGCAAACGCTGCTGGAGGAGTTTGGCCTGGCCGATTTGGGCGAACGATACATTACGGAACTCAGCGGCGGCCAGGCGCAACTGGTGGCGATTGCCCAGGCGTTGGCCCGCGAGCCGACCATCCTGCTGCTCGACGAACCCAACACGAGCCTCGACCTGCAACACCAGTTCGAGATTTGCGCGCGCATCCGCCACCTGACCGTCTCGCGCGGGCTCAGCACCGCCATTTCCGTCCACGACATCAACATGGCGGCTCGCATCGCCGACACGGTCTATGTTTTGGAAAACGGGCGCGTGAAGTCTTCAGGAACGCCCCGTGACGTGCTGACTGAGGCGATGATCGCGGCCGTCTATCACGTCTCGGCGCGGGTGACCGCGGATGACGAAGGCCGGCCGCTCGTGACGCCGGTGGGCTTGAAAAAGGCAACGCAATGACACAGACCAAACCAGCCGGCGCCCCGCGCGGAACCTGTCATCTGGAATGGTTCATCAACTCGCGGTGCGACTACACGTGCCACCGATGCGGCTCGGTGTCGCAGAAACAGACCGCGCCGGACCTGCCGCTGGACGGTTGCCTGGCGGCGCTCCAGTCCTTTGTCACTCTCGCACGCCACTGCGGCCGCGACGCGGCCATCGCCTTCTACCCCCGGCAGGCGGAATACACCGGGACGTTCCTCAAGACGCTCGCCGCCGCTCACGATCTCAAGAAGAAAGGATTTCTGAAACAGATCAGGACGGTGACGCGCGGCGATCTGCCGAGCGAGAGGATTCGGTTGTTCCAGAAGTCCGGCGTGGATGTCTGTCAGTTGAGCATTGACGGTCCCGAACATGTCCAAGACACGCTGCGCAGGCCGGGCAGTTTCCGAAACACGCTCCGGGCGTTTCGCGAAGTCCGCGACGCCGGCATTCACGTCATCGCCCTCGTCATCCTCGTGCGCTTCAATGCGCCCCAACTGCCGGACACGCTGCGGTTGTTGCTCGATGAAGGCTTCGAGGACGTCATTCTGCAAGTCGGGATTCGAGCGGAGCCGGGACGGTATCCGTCGCTGGCCGGCACTCCGACAAACCCCGGCGACCCGGACGATCTTTGGAACCAATCGCTGACTGCGGCGGAATACCGCTCCCTGCTGACGGAAACGCTGCATTTCCTGGACTCGCTTGGAGATCACCGCAAGGTTTTTCGGGCGAAAGTGATTCAGTCTCAGTTTATGTTCGCCCGATTGTTTCACGAACTAGGACGATGGGAGGAATACAAGGGGATTCGTGGGGATGCTTCCGATGCGGAGCATTTTCTCACATTCCAACTCCGTTCGACCGGCAAGGTTTTCGTCCAGCGAGATGTGATCGAACTGGGATCGTTTCCCGGCGGCTCGTTCCGCGAGATGTATGAGTCTTCTGCTCCGGTGAAGCTGCTCGACGACGCCCCGCGTCTGCGCCGCTATTGCGCCGAAAACCAGAAGGAGTTCGCGAAGTGCAGGAGCTGTGCCGTGGCAACCTATTGCCAGCCGGAGCTTGTCGCAGCCTGTCTCTTATAC
>JAOACV010000804.1:1284-1543 GCA_026417675.1 Verrucomicrobiia bacterium | reverse complement strand
CCCTTCATCCGTCAGGCGTTGAAGGAAGGCCTGGTCTTGTATGAGTCAGGAAAAGAACGTTCGAGAGGCCCAAAGATGGCTCGCCCAAGCCGAAGCTGACCTGAACGCCGCGCGAGACAGCCGTTTCGCGAAACATTTTGAGTGGGCGTGCTTTCAGGCGCAACAGGCTGGCGAGAAAGCGATGAAAGCGTTGTGGTTTTCCCACGACGCGGACCCGTGGGGTCACAGCGTCGTCAAGCTCATTGAGGAAGTCCCATCC
>JAOACV010000804.1:0-1274 GCA_026417675.1 Verrucomicrobiia bacterium | reverse complement strand
CCCGCTATCCCAACGGCTTGCCAGACCTGACGCCTTCCGTCGTCTTTGCCGAGCGGGATGCGCGACAGGCGGCCACTGACGCGCAACGCCTCATCGCGGCGGTCCGCGAACTCATGCCCAAACGGTAAGCAGCGTGGTCGGCCCTGAGATTCATCGCCGGCTTTCATCTCACAGTTTCCCCGCCACGTATTGCTGATAGCGCGCCTCGACCTTGCCGGACTTTACGTTGCCGGTGTGGACGAGGATGCCGACGCGCTGCCGGAGGCGGTCGCCTTTCCTCAGGATGAACGGCTTGCCGCTCTGCTCGTCGGTCCGGCGCGGGCCGAAGGTGCCGTAGTCACGCGTGAGCCATTTGGGCGACTTCTGGAGATCGGGATGTTGGAACATCGCCAAGCCCTCGGTCGTGCCTTCGACGGTGTTGGAGTAGTCCACCCAGCGCGCAGGCAACATGCAGGTGTCCTTCTGGCCGGCCTTGCCCTCAGAATTGGTGAGCGTGCCGCCTTGGGCCGGCGTGAACGCGGGGTGCATGCGCACGAACGGCCAGCCATAGTGAACGGCGTCGCTGACGAACTTCACGTCGCCGTGGCTGGCGGCGAGCGTAAAATGCAGGTCAAGGAAGTATTCACCCTGGCCGAGCGCCACGACGCGCATCCGGCGTAATTCGTCAATCACCGGCGTCTTCTCGGTTTCCCAAACTATTTTCATGCCGGTCCCGGCTTCTTGACCGCTGATGTGATCGGGCAGAAACTCAACGTGACGGATACGGTCGCGGAAGGGCGGCCCGGGGTTCTTTTTGTCGGAGCCGCTGTAGTAGGCGTTGTAGAACGAAATCTTCCTGCCCTCGAACTCCACCGTGTCGGCAAACCAGAACGAGCGATGATGCGGATAAGGCTGGGTTTTCTGGATGGTCAGCGATTTGCCCGACGGACTGAGCACGGGGAAGTAATGGACCATTTCGAGGTCTTGGCTGTAAAGATAAACGATGGCGGGCTTGCCATCTATGACGAACTGCATTCGCCCCGCGCCGTCCCAGCGTCTCAGTTCGATTTTCGCCTCGCCGGCGAAGGCCGGCGCGGCCAGAACTACTGCAGCGAGGACGGGAAGTGTGATTTTGTTCATGGCTGGCTCCTTTGCCGGGCGCTAAACAAGTTTCCGCAAGTGCTCGATGCTGCGCGCGGCTTGGTCGAGCGTCCCGCACTCGACGCTGAGCACGACGTCCTGCGGGATCGTCTTGATGATCGCAATAACCTTTGCCCAATCAATGACTCCATCGC
>JAOACV010000803.1 GCA_026417675.1 Verrucomicrobiia bacterium | reverse complement strand
CGGAGTTGAGGTAACGCGCCCATTCCTGCCGCACGACGGGATGGTTGGGGTAGTAGGGCGGCGGCGTGACGTTCTCCGGCGTGGCGATCTGCGGATGTTCGCGCTCGCCGACCCACTCGACGCGCGCCTTCTTCGCGCACTGGCGGTCGTAGATGTCGTATTCGACCTCGTGGGAGTTGACCACCGCGAAGAACGGCTGACGCGACTTCAGCGCCGACCAGTCGTCGGACTCGTAGATCGGGCCTTCGTTGACGAAGTTGAGGTCGAGCTTGCCCGTGCCGACGTTCCGGTCGCCAATCCTCTTGATGTTGGCGGTGAAGTAGCCCGCGTCGCGCAGCCAGTGGGTGATCGGCCGCACGCCGGGCGGAAGGCGAAACGCGTCGTTGCGATGCGACCGCATGGGAGGCGTGTCCGTGGTGGTCTGATACATCCCGGTGAAGAACGCCGAGCGGCTTGGCGCGCAGGCCGGGTTGGTCGAGAACACGCGCGTGAACCGGATGCCCTCCGCGGCGAGCCGGTCGAGGTGGGGCGTGCGAACGCGCTTCGCTCCGTAGCAACCGAGGTCAAGACAGATGTTCTCGCCGACAAGCCAGAGGATGTTCGGCCGTCTGGCGTCGGCGGCAGGCGCCAGATTTGCGCCGAGCCACAGGGCGGCAGCAACGACGACCGGGCGAAATGTCATGACCGCATTTCAACGCCGATTCGTTTCACAAGCAAGCTTCGGAATGGGCCGCATGCAAGGCGCGCTTTGGCGGTCCGGCGCGCGACCGCCGCGGCGATTGTGGAACGTCACAGCATTACGCTTCGGGGCGCGCCGCCGCAACGGCGCCCCGAAGGGGTTGAATTCTTCCTTGTCCGATTGACGCCCGCGGCGTAGCCTGCGCGCGTTGTCACATGTAACCATCACCTTGTCGGACCGAACATCTTATGAAGACACTACTCCCCTCACTTCTGATCGCCTCCTCCTCCGCCGCCTTCGCGGCCGAACAATGGGAGCACTGGTTTGCCGACGGCAAGCTCGACGGCTTCCAGGTCGTCAGCGGTTTTGCCTCCTACAAAGTCGAGGACGGCGTGCTTGTTGGCACCACCGTCGAGGGCAGTCCGAACACCTTCTTGGCCACGAAAACACCCTGCAAGGACTTCGAGCTTCAATTCGAGGTCAAGGTGGACGACCAGCTCAACTCCGGCGTGCAGGTCCGCAGCCACATCGCCAAGGGGGGTGAAGTGCCCGAAGGCTCTAAGAGTAGCAAGCCGCTCCCCGCCGGCCGCCTTTACGGGCCGCAGTGCGAGATCGCCATCAACGGCACCGCCGGCGACTTCTATGACGAGGCGCGCCGCGGCACGTGGTGGAGCATTCTGACCAAGACCGAGGCGGTCCGCACCGAGGCCGCCAAGGCCGCGTTCAAGAAGGGCGAGTGGAACCACTACCGCATCATCGTCAAAGGCGACCATTACCAAAGCTGGGTCAACGGCGTGCTCACCGCGGATTTCAAGCAACCGCACGATCCGGAAGGCCACATCGGCTTCCAGGTGCACGGCATCAAGA
>JAOACV010000802.1 GCA_026417675.1 Verrucomicrobiia bacterium | reverse complement strand
AGATGTGTATAAGAGACAGCTCAAGGACCAGGTGCTCGCCACCAACACCTTTTGGTATTGCGCGTCGTGCTACCAGTGCACCGTGCGATGCCCCCGCGGCATTGACATTGCCGAGCTGATGTATGGGCTGAAGCGATACTCCGTTTGGAAGAACCAGTATCAGAAGGACCTCATTGGGCCCGTTTTCTCGGAGACCTTCGTCAAGAACATTGTGCGCACCGGGCGCTCCTACGAGCCGGTGCTGGCGACTTCCTACTTCTTCACGCTGGGCCTCAAGGAAATGCTTCTCGAAGCGCAAAGCGCCACCCTGCTCATGCTCAAGGGCCGCATCCCCGTCCTGCCGGCGCGAATCAAGCGGCTGGAGAATTTCAAACGGATGATCAAGCGCATCATCCCCATCGGAGACTGAATCCTTGAAGAGATTTGCATATTTCCCCGGCTGCTCCTTGGAGAAGATGGCCCAGAGTTACCACCTCTCCACCATCGAGACCGCCCGCGTGCTAGGCATTGAACTCAAAGAACTCGACGACTGGAACTGCTGCGGCGCCACTGCGTATTTCCACGTGGATGATCTGCTCGCCCACACCCTTTGCGCTCGCAACCTCGCTATGGCCGAGGCTGACGGCCTTGACGTCGTCGCCCCGTGCAGCGGCTGCTACAAGAACATGCACGCCTGCAACGCGCACCTCAAAAAGGACCGCGATCTGGCCGACCACATCAACTTTGCGCTCGAAGAGGACAACCTTCGTTACACCGGCAGCATCAAGGTTCACCATCTCATCGAGGTGTTCGGCAACGACCTCAAAGAGTTGAAGTCCAAAGTGGTCAATCCCTTGAAAGATCTCCGAGTCGCCCCCTACTACGGTTGCCAGATACTGCGACCGAGGAAAGCGGAACACGAGGACTACGAACGACCACGGTTCTTCGAGGATCTCATGGCTGCCATCGGCGCCACGCCCGTGGACTACCAATTCAAGCTCCGTTGCTGCGGCGCCGCCCTCATCATCACCAACCGGGTGGCGGCCCTCAGCATGGTTCGCGCTCTGTTGCAAAGCGCACTTGATGCCGGCGCGGACGTTATCGCCACGGCCTGCCCGCTCTGCCAGGTTAACCTCGAATGCTACCAAGACCAGGTCAACGCACAGTTTGGGACCAAGTTCTCCGTGCCGGTCTTCTACTTCACCCAACTGATGGGTCTGGCCCTCGGTATTCCGGCCAAGCAACTTGGCATCGGCACCGAGTTCGTCAACCCGCCTCCCGCCATGCTGGCTGCCTGCAAAGCGCGGGCTGCGTAGTCGGCAACTGAAGCATCGGAGTATTGGAGTGGTGGCGTGGTGAAACGGTCACGCGACCAACTCCGCGCTCGCGCGTCCGGCCATGAACGTAGCTAGGCTCTCCCAAGCCGAGCCGTTTCTCGGCCCGTGCTGTTCGATATTCGGAAACCGGCTTCAAACGCCTCGCGCCCGTGCGGAGGCGGATCACGTTCTCCGAACG
>JAOACV010000801.1 GCA_026417675.1 Verrucomicrobiia bacterium | reverse complement strand
GCTACAAGCTGCTTCCCAACGGCGACTCCAAGAACAGCGCCATCAAGCAGGTCGCTTCCGCGCGCTTCGGCGTCACGAGCCACTACCTCATCAATGCGAAGGAACTTCAGATCAAGATGGCGCAGGGCGCCAAGCCCGGCGAGGGGGGCGAACTGCCCGGCCGCAAGGTGTATCCGTGGATCGCCAAGACGCGCCACAGCACGCCCGGGGTCGGCCTGATCTCGCCGCCCCCGCATCATGACATTTACTCCATCGAGGACCTCGCGGAATTGATCTACGACCTCAAAAACGCCAACCGCCACGCGCGCATCAGCGTCAAGCTCGTCGCGGAGGTGGGCGTCGGCACCGTCGCCGCGGGTGTCGCCAAGGCGCACGCCGACGTCGTGCTCATCAGCGGCCACGACGGCGGCACGGGCGCGTCGCCGCTCTCCTCGATCAAGCACGCTGGCGCGCCGTGGGAGCTGGGCCTCGCCGAGACCCACCAGACGCTCGTGCTCAACGACCTGCGCAGCCGCATCGTCGTGGAGACCGACGGCCAGCTTAAGACCGGCCGCGACGTCGCCATCGCCTGCCTGCTCGGCGCGGAAGAGTTCGGTTTCGCCACCGCGCCGCTCGTGACGCTCGGCTGCGTCATGATGCGCGCGTGCCACCAAAACACCTGCCCGGTCGGCGTTGCCACGCAGGACCCGGTGTTGCGCGCGCGGTTCGCCGGCAAGCCGGAATATGTCGTCAATTTCATGCGCTTCGTCGCGCAAGAGTTGCGCGAGATCATGGCCCGCCTCGGCTTCCGCACCATCAACGAGATGGTCGGCCGCGCCGACAAGCTGGAGCCGAAAAAGGCCATCGAGCATTGGAAGGCGCGCGGGCTGGACTTCTCGAAGATTCTCTACCAGCCCGAGGTCGAGCCGGAGGTCGGTCGTTACGCGCAGAAGGCGCAGGACCACGGTCTGGAAAGTTCGCTCGACATGACCTCGCTGCTCGATCTCTGCCAGCCGGCGCTGGAGCGTCGCGAGAAGGTCCGCGCCACGCTGCCGATCCGCAACGTCAACCGCACTGTCGGGACTCTGACCGGCAGCGAGATCACCCGCAAATACGGTCCCGACGGTCTGCCCGACGACACGATCGAACTGACGTTCCAAGGCAGCGCCGGTCAGAGCTTTGGCGCGTTCGTGCCGCGCGGCATGACGCTGATTCTGGAGGGCGATGCCAACGACTACCTCGGCAAGGGCCTCAGCGGCGGCAAGATCATCGTCTATCCGCCCGAAGGCTCCGCGTTCGCGCCCGAGGAGAACATCATCATCGGCAATGTCGCGTTCTACGGCGCCACCAGCGGCGAGGCCTACATCCGCGGCGCCGCCGGCGAACGGTTCTGCGTGCGCAACAGCGGCCTGCGCGCCGTTGTCGAGGCCGTCGGCGACCACGGCTGCGAATACATGACCGGCGGGCGCGTCATCGTGCTCGGCGCCACCGGGCGCAACTTTGCCGCCGGCATGAGCGGTGGCATTGCCTATGTGTTCGACGAGAAGGGCGATTTCAAAACGCGTTGCAACAC
>JAOACV010000800.1 GCA_026417675.1 Verrucomicrobiia bacterium | reverse complement strand
CAGCCAGCACGATCAGCCAGTAGAGGATTTGGCCTGCCATCTTGCGCAACCTCGGATAAGATGCCTTCAGTTCGAGCACGTTGGCAGATTATGACTGGAAACGGTTGGAATGCAGCCCCAAAACCATCTCTCACAACGAGTGTAACCTGTCGCCGTCGCCGCTGTATGGGAGGATAGACATGGACGATCGCTCGCAAGCCAATCCGGCCGAGACGCCTCAGACGCGCGCTGCCGCGGACCGCGAGACCGTGGAGCGTGTGCTCGCGGGCGACATGGAGGCGTTTGCCGAGTTGTTGCAACGGCATCAGTCGGCGGTCTATACGCACGTTTTGCGCATGGTGCGGCGGCCGGAGGACGCGATGGACCTGACGCAGGAGGCGTTCGTGAAGGCGTTCAAACACCTCGCGCACTACAACCCGCGCTGGGCGTTCAAGACCTGGCTGATGACCATCGCGACCAATACGACGATCAACTTCATCCAGAAGCGGCGATTGCAGACCGTGTCGCTGGAGGAAGTGGCCGAGCCGGCGTTGGAGCCGGCAGGCAGCGAGGCGAAGGAGCTGAAGGCGGCCTTGCTGGCCGCGCTGGCGCGGCTGCCGGAGAAAGCGCGCGCGATGTTCAACCTGCGTTATCAGGAAGACATGCCGCTGGCGGAGATTGGCGCAGTCCTCGGCGAAAGCTTGGCGAACGTGAAGGTGACGCTGCATCGGGCGCGAAGGTTTTTGCGAGCCGAACTGGAGCAGGAGTTATCATTATGAAGACAGCAAATGCATTGCGGCAACTGGAGACGCCGCCGCCGCAGATGGCGGGGCGGATCATGGCGGAGGTGCGCGCATGGCATCGGCCCGCGTGGGCGCCGGCTGCATGGGTTATCGGTGCGCAGACGGTCATGTTGACCGCGCTGCTGTTTGCCACTGCGGAGACCTTGCCGCAACGGTGGGACGAGACGGTCGCGATCGTCGAGGACGTGTCGGCGGCGCTCGTGCAGGCAACGGTGGATTTTTCCGACAAGGTCGGCGGGCTGCTCCTGCCGGAGATTGAAGGAGGCATTCTATGAGCAAGGACATCGGCTTCTTATTGTTGTCATGGGTGATCGGCTTGGTGGGGCTCATTCCGATGGCGCTGGTCTTGCAGACGCTGTTTCCGCGTGTGCTGCGGCGCGCCTCGAATCAATTGGAGCGTGGCCGATGGGCCTCGTTGATCGTCGGCGTCTTGGCGGTGTTGATTGCTTACTTGGCGTGGCATGTGTTCGCCCACGGTCGCGCAGGAGGCAAGTTCATTGCCGGAATCGTCTTGCTGGGGTTGTGTTTGGCCAGTGTGTTGGGCCTCGCAGCGTGTTTCAGATCGCTGGGCAGCCGGATGTATTTCAGTATGAACAGCCTCCGGGCCGATATGGCGTTTCCGTCCACATTGCTCGGCGGGTTGGTGCTGTGGTTTTCAGGTTTGGTGCCGGTGCTGGGGTGGTTGGTGCTGGTTGGGGCCAGCGTGATGGGGCTGGGCGCTTTTCTGATCGCGTTCTTCAGCAAGGGTGAAACGCCTGCGGCCGCGCCGGCTCAGTC
>JAOACV010000007.1 GCA_026417675.1 Verrucomicrobiia bacterium | reverse complement strand
CCCCAGAACAGCACGCGATGCTGGTAGGGCGCGGGGACGGCGAAGTAGCGGAACAACAGCACGAACACGAAGATGTTGTCCACGCTCAGCGAATACTCCACCACGTAGCCGGTGAAAAACTGCAGGCCCGACTCCCTCCCGCCGTGCCACCATATCGAGCCGCCGAAAAGCAGCGAGAGCGTCACCCACACCGCCGTCCAGACGCCCGCCTCTCGCAGCGAAACCGCGTGGGCGTGGCGGTGAACAACGCCAAGGTCCAACGCCAGCAACAACAGCACGACGGCGTTAAACGCGATCCAAAACCAAAACGGTGTCTCCATGCGCGGCGAAAGGTTAATGAACACGCTCCCGTCAGCAAGTTAAACAGCAAAGATTCATCCGGGAACAGCCCAGCGCGTATTTACCCCCTGTGTTCCACGCCGCCGTCATTCCAACACTTCGCGCAAGGCCAGCCGGCCATCATAAAGCGCCTTGCCTATGATGACGCCGACCAAATTCGGTGTGCCCAGCGCGCGCAATCGCCGCACGTCGTCGGCGCAAGAGATGCCGCCGCTGGCGATGACGCCCGTCGGCGTGCCGGCCAGCGCGTCGGCCATCTCCGCCATCGCGGCCAAGTTCGGCCCTTGGAGCATGCCGTCCCTGGCGATGTCCGTATAGATAATCGTCTTCACGCCGGCGGCGGCAAGCTGTCGGCCGAAATCCACCGCGCGCAACGTCGAGGCCACCACCCAGCCGCGGACGGCCACGAACCCGTCCCGGGCGTCCACGCCGGCGACGACGCGCTCGCCGTGACGGTTCACCAAGCCGGCGATGAAATCGAGCGACTCGCACGCTTTCGTGCCGACAATCGCGCGCGTCACGCCCAGCTCCAGCGCGCGCGCGATGTGCTCTTCCGTCCGCAGCCCGCCGCCCAGCTCGACCGGTATGCGCACCGATTCCAGAATCTGTTCGAGCGCGGGCCAGTTCTTCGGCTCGCCCTCGAACGCCGCGTCGAGGTCAACGACGTGCAGGTAGCGCGCGCCTTCGCGCTCCCAGTGGCGCGCCACCGCCGCGGGATCGTCGGAGTAGATCGTCGCGTCGTCCGCGCGACCCTGCCGCAGCCGGACGACCTTGCCGCCTTTCAGATCAATTGCGGGTAGAATGAGCATGAGAATGAAATGCAAGAACGCGATTGACTTTACTTTGCCAGCGCCACGAAGTTCTCCAGAATCTTCAACCCGATCGCCTGGCTTTTTTCCGGGTGAAACTGCGTGCCGAAGATGTTGTCCTTCCAAACCGATGAGGCGAACTCCTCCCCGTAGTTTGTCCGCGTGGCGACGAGGGACGCGTCGGACGGTTTCGGAAAATAGCTGTGAACGAAATACACATAGCTGCCGTCGGCGACGCCGCGGTAGAGCGGGCAGTCCGGTTTGAGCATCTCGATCCGGTTCCAGCCCATCTGCGGGATTTTCAGTCCGGGCTGCCCGGCGAAGCGCACGACCTTGCCGGCGAAAATGCTTAGCCCCGCCGCGCAACTGTTGAACTCCTCGCTGCGCTCGAACAACGCCTGGTAACCCACACAGATGCCGAAGAACGGGCGGCCGGACCGGATGAACTCGCGTGTCGCGTCAAACAGCTCCTGCCGCTTCATCGCGTTGACGCAGTCGTCGAACGCGCCGACGCCCGGCAGCACCACGGCGCGCGCGCCGCGCATTTCCTCCGGGCGCGTCACCAGGCGCACGTCGGCGCCGACCCGCTGCAGCGCCTTCTGCACGCTGCGCAGGTTGCCGGAGCCGTAATCGAGCAAGGCAATCACACGCGCAGCCTACCGATTCGCCCACCCGCAGGCAAGCCGCGGCCGCGCAGAGGCAGACATCGAAAAACCGTCGTTGGGGCAGGCGCCGGGCAGCATCCGTTCCAATCACTTCGCCCTTGAAAGGCGGTGGAGGATGCGGAAAACTGCGGCAGCTTTGGGGCGGCTGAGAAACCGCCCCCATCGCCGAGGTCACATGCGTTGGTGGAGACTGTGTGAGATTGCGGGCATCGCGGTCGCGCTGGCTTGTCCGGGCGCGACGTTGTGGGGCGCGCCCGTGTATCCGGAGGCAGAACCGGACACGGAGTCGCCCCCGGTGGACTTGGTGTGTGAACTGGGCGCGGAGCCTGGAGCGGAAAGCGCGGACGCCCATCGGTGGCAAGGCCGGTTTGGCGGCATCGGCATTCAGCTCGCCCTTACGGGCGACGCGCTCAACATCGAAGAACCCATCAAAGACGGCCCCGCCGCGAAAGCAGGTCTGCGCCGCGGCGATCAGATTGTGAAGATCAACGGCGCGTTGACGGCGGGCCTCGGCATCAACGATGCGGTGAGCAAGCTGCGCGGCGAACCCGGCTCGCAGGTGACGCTGACGGTGTTTCGGCCCGGCACGCGCGAAACGCGCGACTACCGGCTCCAGCGCAGTTTCATCAAGCTCCACTCGGTGCGCGACGCGCAGTTGCTGGCGGGCAAGGTCGCTTATCTGCGGCTGACGTCGTTCAACCGTTACACCGGGGCCGATTTCACAGCCGCCCTGGAGAAACTGCAGCGCGACGGAGCGCGCGCGTGCGTGCTCGATCTGCGACACAACCGCGGCGGCCTGTTGCGCGGCGTGCGAGAGACCGCCAGCCGTTTCCTGGAGCCGGCCCAGCCGGTGTTCGCCCTGCAATCCGGCCCCGCCGAGCCGCACCGCGTCTATTTCACCAGCCGTTACGGGATGCGCCTGCGCGGGCCGCTTTGCGCGCTCATCAACGCCAACACCGCCGGCGCGGCCGAACTGCTCGCCGGCGCGTTGCGCTCGCAATGCCGGGCGCTGTTGATCGGCAGCAAGAGTTTCGGCCACGCGCAGGTGGTGCAGGTCGTGCCGCAGCCCAACGGTCCGGTCGCGTTGGTGAGCCGCGGCGAGTGTTGCCTGGCCGACGGCGCGCGTTTGGCAGAACAGGGCCTCGTGCCGGACATCGAGATGGCCCTCGCGCCGCATGAGGAACTGGCCGCATGGCAACGCAGCGTCGCCAGTCAGGAGAACGTCGTCGCCGATCCACTGGCCGACCGGATCATCCAGCGCGCGGTCGCCATCTGCCTGGGCCGGTTGGGGGAAGTGAATCAGTAAGCGTCTCGCGCCGCGTGTTGGCGCCACCTCTGCGTGCTCCCATGTGACAGTTCCACAGGATGGATCGCGTTCTCCAAACGCGATGCACATGCTGCGCGCGCGACGCCAAGTGCGTTCGGAGAACGCGCATACACCTTGGGACGCGCCGGCCACGATAATGCCCGCGTCAGGGGGTCTCAGCGGCTACTCCACGACCAGTTCCCGCTCGATTGCCTTCGCGTCGTTCTGAGGGCCGATCACGGCCAGGCGCAAACGCGGGGTGCGCAGAAGAGAGCGCGCGAGGGCCTGAATCTCGTCGGGGGACACGACTTGGAGGCGACTCACGATCTCGTCGGGGTCCAGAACCTCGCCGTAACCGATCAAGTGTTCGCCGACCCACATCATCTGGTTGCTGGTGCTCTCCAAGCTCAACCGCATCTGGCCGATGGCGAAGTCCTTGGCCCGCCGGAGTTCGGCGGCTGACGGAGGCTTGGCGGCGAGCCGGGACAGCTCGCGAGAGATTACGCGCAACGCCTTGCGCAGGTGGGCGTTGTCCAGCCCTGCGGAGATCACGAGCGCGCCGGAGTCGGCAAAGTAGCTCGTGGCGCTGCTGATCGCGTAGGCCAGGCCGTGTTGTTCGCGGACGGCTTGAAAAAGCCGGCTGCTCATGTTTTCGCCGAGGATGACGTTGAGCAGCTTCAGCGCATAACGCCGCGGGTCGTATCGCGAAAACGTGTGCACGGCCAGCGCGACGTGTGTCTGTTCGGTGTCCTTGGCGTGCAGCCGCAGCAACGGTCCGCGCCGGCTTTCGCGCGCCGGAGAAAACCTTCCGCGCCGCCCCGGACGGATGCGCGAGGCAGCCCTAGCCGCCATCGCGGTGACGGCGGCGTGTTCGACGGGGCCGGCAACGGCGATGAGGGTGTTGTCGCTGACGTAGTGGCGCGCTTTGTAGGCGAGCACGTCGCGGCGGGAAATGGCGTCCATGCTTTTGAGCGTGCCGGTCAGGGGGCGGCCGAGCGGTTGCGCCGGCCAAAGCAGCTCGTTGAGAAGCTCATGCACGTGCTGATCGGGCCGGTCCAGATACATCTGGATTTCTTCTTTGATGACCTCGCGCTCCTTGGCGAGGTCTGCCGGCGCAAACAGCGGCTCCGTGTAGATGTCCAGCAACACGTCGAGCAACAGGCCCAGCTTGTCGGCGCTGGCCTTGGCGAAGTAGCAGGTGTGCTCCTCGCTGGTGAAGGCGTTGAGGTAGCCGCCAACGCCCTCGACCTCCTGGCTGATCTGCTTGGCGGTGCGCCGGCGTGTGCCTTTGAAGAGCAGATGTTCGATGAAATGACTGATGCCGCAAAGCCGCGCCGGCTCATGCCGACCCCCGACGGCGATCCAAACGCCCGCGGTCACGCTCTGCATGGCGGGCAGGACTGCGGTGGCCACTTGCAAACGGTTGTCGAGGCGGGCGAGCTGGTAGCGGGTCGCCATGGTCAGCTCTTGGCCGCGGAGTGTTTGCGCGCGGCGTGCCAATTCACGATGTGTTCGACCGCCTTCCGGGGCGTCTCGACGCAGGCGAAGATCTTCATGTCCTCCGGGGAAATGCGTTTCGGTTTCACCAGCGCCTCCTGCATCCACTCCATCAGCCCCTGCCAGTAGCGCCGGCCGATCATCACCACCGGGAACCGGTCAATCCGTCGCGTCTGGATCAGGGTGATGGCCTCGTAGAATTCGTCGAGCGTTCCGAACCCGCCTGGAAACATCACGAAAGCGCTGGCGTATTTGACGAAACAGACCTTCCGCGTGAAGAAGTAGTGAAACTCCAGCGAGCGGTTCATGTAGGGATTCGGCTTCTGCTCGGACGGCAACTGGATGTTCAAACCGACCGAAATGCCGCCGGCCTCCGCGGCGCCTTTGTTGGCCGCCTCCATGATGCCCGGCCCACCGCCGGTGATGACGGCGTAGCCGTTCTCGACCAGCAGCCGTCCCAATTGCTCGGCCTTGCGATACATCGCCTCGTCGCGCCGCGTCCGCGCCGAGCCGAACACGGATACCGCCGCGCCGATCCTGCTCAGGGACTCGAAGGAGTCCACAAACTCCGCCATGATGCGGAACACCCGCCATGGATCCTCTCGCGTGAAGTCGGGCATCGCGCTCTGTGGCATAGCGCGCGCACTGTATCGGCAGCCTTCTCCCATGTCAATCAGCCCGCCCGGCTTTCTGCGCGGCGGGCTTTCGTCCTGGTCCGTCCCTGTCAGACAACGCGCCAGCGCCGCAAGGATACACCCGCGGAAGTTGACCCGCCCGCCGGGTTGTCCTATGCTGCGGCCCGGTGTCGCAAACCATCATGAGCAGACGCCTCGACAAACCGAAAATCGAGAAGGCCGTGCGGATGATCCTCGAAGCCATCGGCGAGGATCCCGATCGCGACGGCTTGTGCGAAACGCCCGCCCGGGTCGCGCGGATGTATGAGGAGATCTTCGGCGGCGGCGAACACGACCCCTGCCAAGTCCTGCGCAAGACGTTCAAGGAGGATCATCACGAGGTCGTGCTGGTGAAGGACATCCCGTTTTTCTCGATGTGCGAGCATCACCTGCTGCCGTTCTTCGGCAAGGCCCACATCGCCTACATCCCCAACGGCAAGATCGTCGGCATCTCCAAACTCGCCCGCGTCGTCGAGGCGTTCGCGCGCCGCCCGCAGGTGCAGGAGCGCATGACCAGCCAGATCGCCGATCTGATCAACGATTGCCTCGGCGCGGAGGGCGTCGCGGTCATTTTGGAGGCCGTCCACACCTGCATGACCCTGCGCGGCGTCAAAAAACCCGGCTCGGTCGTCATCACCAGCGCCATGCGCGGGGACTTCCGCAAGCGCATCACCAGCCGCACCGAGGTCATGTCCCTCATCTTCGGCCACTCGCTGTCGCAGTGAGACGCCACTCGTGAAACGTGAATTGGGCGCGCTGAGTAGCCATCAGAACCGAAGCTGAACTCCAATGACCTGTCGTTGCAAAAAGGCTGCCATGAACAGAACCTTCACTCGACGTGACTTCCTCACTACCGCGGGCGCGGCGCTCGGCGCTGGTCTGGCGCTCGGACCGCGCGCGCTGGCGCAGAGCAAGGGCGCCAACAACAAGGTCGTCTTTGGACTCATTGGCTGCGGCGGCATGGGCCGCGCGAACATGCACCGGTTCCTCGACCTCGGCATGGAGGTCGCCGCGGTGTGCGACGTGGACGCGAAGCACGCGCAGCAGGCGGCGGCGGAGGTGGTCAAGGAGGGGCGTCGCGAGCCGAAGATTCACAAGGATTTCCGCGCGCTGCTGGAACAGAAGGACGTGGACGCGGTGATCATCGCGACGCCGGACCATTGGCACGCGCTGACGTTCATCGCCGCGTGCGAGGCGGGCAAGGACAGCTATTGCGAGAAGCCGATCTCGCACAGCTTCGTGGAGGCCAAGGCGATGGTCGCGGCGGCCAGGCGGTTCAAGCGCGTCGTGCAGGTCGGCACCTGGCAGCGCAGCGTGCCGCATTTCCAGAAGGCGCTGGAGTTCGTCCACTCTGGCAAGATGGGCGAGATCAACATGTGCCGCGCGTGGTTCGTCAACCCGATGGGCGGCTGGCTCAAAAGCATCGGCCGCCGTCCGCCCTCCGACCCGCCGCCGGAGCTGGACTGGGATTTCTGGCTGGGGCCGGCTCCGAAGAAGCCTTACGCGGACAACCGTTGCCACTGGAACTGGCGTTGGTTCTTCGATTACGGCGGCGGGCTGATGACCGATTGGGGCGTGCATATGATTGACATCGTGCTGCTTGGCCAGCGCGAGAGCGACCCGATCAGCGTGGCCAGCGTCGGCGGCAAGTTCGTGCTCGACGACGACCGCGACACGCCCGACACCATGCAGACGATCTACCGGTTCCCAAAGTGGGTGATGAACTGGGAGGTGCGCTTCAACAACGGCCGCGGTCCCGACGGCGGCATCAACCACGGCGCGGAGTTTATCGGCACCAAGGGCACGCTCATCGTGGATCGGCAGGACTACAAGTGGTTCCCGGAGAAACCGATCTTCGAGGGGCCGCCGGAGCCTGTGAAGGCTGAGAGCACGCACTGGCAGAACTTTCTCGATTGCGTCCGCACGCGCGCGACGCCCGCGTCGGACATCGAGAGCATGGCCAAGACGACGATGATCTGCCACCTCGGCAATATCGCCTATCAGAGCGGGCGCACGATCTTTTGGGATGCGAAGCGGCAGGACATCGCCAACCGGGAGGCCATCCGGGGCTGCGTTTCCTACGAGCGGCCCTACCGCAAGCCGTGGAAACTGAAGGTGTATTCAGCGTGAGCGCGCGTCCATGAAACGACTGGCTTCGCTACTGGCCGTGTGGGTGGCGGCCTCGGCCACCTTGCCGGCTGATGAGACGAACCACGTCGAGTGGGTGCAGATGAAGGCCTCCGACGGTTACAGCCTCACGGGCAGGCTGTATGGCAAATCGGAGACGGCGCTGGTGCTCTGTCACGGGCGCAAGTATGTGAACGGGGCCGAGTCCTTCGCCGCCGAGTGCAAACGGCTCCAGGCGCGGGGCATCATGTGCTTGGCGCTGAACTTCCGGGGCTATCCGGCCGACCTGCCGCCCGTGTTGCCGGACCAGAAGCTGGATGTGCTCGCGGCGGTGGATTACCTGATCGAACGCGGCGCCAAGCGTGTCTGCGTGCTCGGCAGCAGCATGGGCGGGCAGGCTGCGCTCAAGGTGTTGAAGGAACTGCAGGCCAGGAAGCCCTTTGCGGGCATCATCCTGCTTTCCGCGTTCGACCCGCGCGCCTGCCGGGACGCCAAGTGCCGCAAATTGTTCGTCATCGCCCAGGATGACGTCGCGAATTACTCGCAGTGGACCGCGGCGTTCGCCGAGGCCGCCGAGCCGAAACAACAACTGGTCTTCAAGGACGGCGGCCACGGACAGGAGATGTTCAAAGCCCACGGGGACGAGTTGATCGAGCAGATCAGCGAGTTTGTGCTCTCGCCAAGGACCGGAGGCAGGTAGCCGGCGTTTGTCCACGCCAATCAAGCCGTTCCTCAGATCAACCCTTTGAACGGGATGCCCCGGTAGATGACCATGTGGTCCTGCAACTGGATCAGCGGCTGGTCTTTCTGCCAGAAACGCTGATGGACGAACTCGGTGATCTCGCGGCGCTGCTTCTCGCTGTAGGGATGCACGTCGGGGTAGAGCAGGATCATCCAGACCACCGCCATCAGCTTCTCAAAGTCCGGGGCGCGGAAGCGCACGCGGTTGGTTTTCACGAGCACCTGCGCGTTTCTGAAGAGCGGCCGTTTTTTCAACGACGCGGCGAACGCGCGCAGGTCCTGCTCGTTGCGCGCGCCGAAGAACTTGCCGACGAAATGGTTGTAGAGCCACGTCGTGGTCGCCGGGTCGTCGCTCTGGTTGGCCATCAGAACCGCGTGCAGCGCGCCGGTGGACGCCAGGGCGCTCTTGTAGAGGTTGGCCAGGATCGGCAGCCAGTCCGATTCGGCGGCGTAATACAGGGAATGATGCAGCGTGATCAATTCCACGCGCCCGCCGGCCAGCTCGGTCTCCATGAAGGCGCGCGTCTTGCGCGCGTCGCGGAAAATCTCCTTGAAATCCGCCCGCACCACCGAGGCATGATCGGTCGCCTGCCGGTGGATGCGCTCGCGCAGGATGTCCAGCGACGTGTCGTCCATGTCCAGCAGGTGCAACCCGCCGCGAAACGCCGTTTCCAGGATGCGGAACTGCGGCTCCGCGCCGGAGCCGATGGAGAGCGCCTTCATCGGCTTGGTGATTGGCAGCGCCTTGTGGAGCGTGCGGATCACGCTGGCGAGCACCTCGCCGATGTCCACCTTGTCGTTGCTGTAGCGCGACCAGATCTTGTCCTCGTGATAGATGTTGGCCTCCGCGACGCGCAATCCGCGTTCGATCTCCTGGCTGTAGCTGGCTTTGGGCATGTCGTCTCCTCGATGGCTGATGGTCCGCCGCGAGATTATCGCCGTCGGTCGCGGATTCAAGCCGTAACTCGCCCTGAAATCTCGCTGGCCTTGCGCGCCGCGCGGAGTAAACTGCGCGCCATGAAACGAATGTGGCTCCTCCATCTCGGCCTCCTTCTCGCGACGGCGTCCTCCCCCCTCGCCGCGCCGCCCAACGTCATCTTCATCCTCGCCGATGATCTCGGCTATGGCGACCTCGGCTGCTACGGGCAGCAGATCATCCGCACGCCGAACCTCGACCGCATGGCGGCCGAGGGAATGCGGTTCACGCAGCATTACGCCGGCAGCCCCGTCTGCGCGCCGTCGCGATGCGTGCTGATGACGGGCAAGCACCCCGGCCACGCCTTCATCCGCAACAACCGCAGCGTCCAGCCCGAAGGCCAATACCCGATTCCCGCCGAGACGGTGACGTTGGCGAAGCTGTTCAAGCGGCAGGGCTACGCGACGGCCGCGTTCGGCAAGTGGGGACTGGGGCCGATGGACAGCACAGGCAGCCCGCTTAAGCAGGGCATTGACCGCTTCTTCGGCTACAACTGTCAGGGCAAGGCGCACAATCTCTTTCCGCCGTCGCTCTGGGACAACGACAAGGTCATCACGTTGGACAACGACGTGCCGCACCCGCCGCAGAAACTGCCCGACGGCGCCGACCCGAACGATCCGGCGAACTACAAGCGGTTTCTCGGCAAGCAATACGCGCCCGACCTCTACATGGAGCAGGCGCGGCGGTTTATTCGCGAGCACAAGGACAAACCGTTCTTCGTTTACCTGCCGACAATCATCCCGCATCTGGCGTTGCAGGTGCCGGAGGATTCGCTCGCCGAATACCGAGGCAAGTTCCCCGACCTGCCGTATCCGGGCGGCCGCGGCTATCTGCCGCACTTCGCGCCGCGCGCCGCGTATGCCGCAATGATCACGCGCATGGACCGCGAGATCGGCAGCCTGTTGGCGCTGGTGAAGCAACTTGGCCTCGACGAGAACACCATCTTCGTCTTCAGCTCCGACAACGGCCCGCTCAACGGCGCCCACCAAGGGCATGGGGGAACCGATGCCGTGTTCTTCAATTCCGCCGGCGGTTTGCGCGACGGCAAAGGCACGGTCTATGAGGGCGGCCTTCGCGTGCCGTGCATTGTCCGCTGGCAGGGCCGGATCGCCGCGGGCACGACCTGTGGCCGTGTCACCGGGTTCGAGGACTGGATGCCGACGCTGATGGAGTTGATCGGCGCGAGCGGTATTGTGCCGAAGGACGTGGACGGCATCAGCTTCGCACCGACCCTGCTCGGCAAGCCGCAGGAAGCCCGACCGTTCCTCTACCGTGAGTTTCCGGCCTACGGCGGCCAGCAATGCGTGCGCATCGGCTACTGGAAAGGCGTTCGTAAAGACTTGATGCCGGCCCGGAGAGCCAAGGGCAAGAAGCCCGCGCAGCCCAATATGCACATCGCGCTGTATAACCTGAAGGAGGACCTCGCCGAAACGAAAGACGTTTCCGCCGAGCATCCCGACGTTGTCGCCCAGATCGAGAGGATCATGCGCGAACAGCACACGCCGTCGGAGGAGTTCCCGTTCCCTGCCCTGGACGCGCTTGTGAAGTAGCCCCGGAAACATGAGACGAACCTTCATTCATCTGCTTGGACTTGCCGCTCTCGCAACGATCTCAGCCGGCGCCGTTGCCGCGCCGCCCAACGTCGTGATGATCATCTCCGACGACCACGGTTGGACCGACTATTCGTTCATGGGCCATCCGCACGTGCGCACGCCGCATCTTGACAAGCTGGCGTCGCAGGGTCTGACGTTTCGACGCGGCTATGTGCCTTCCAGCCTCTGTTGCCCCAGCCTCGGCGCGATCATCACGGGGCTGTATCCGCACCAGACGAAGATCTGCTGCAACGACCCGCCCATCCCGCCGGGCGTCAAACCGCAGGGGGCGCGAAAGCATCCGCAGTATCTGAAACAAGAAGCCGAGATGCGCACGTTTCTCGACGGCCGCCTGACACTGCCGCGCGCGCTGGGCAGACTCGGCTACGTTAGCTTCCAGACAGGCAAATGGTGGCTGGGGCATTTCTCGACCGCCGGCTTTTCCCACGGCATGTCGCACGGCGACATCACCAAAGGCGGCCGTCACGGCGACGACGGGTTGAAGATCGGTCGCGCGACCATGCAACCCATCTTCGACTTCATTGAGTCGGCGACGCGGGAGGGCAAACCGTTCTTCGTCTGGTATGCGCCGATGCTGCCGCACCAGCCGCATAATCCGCCGGAGCGGTTGCTGAACCGATACAAGGACAAGGCGCCAACGCCGGTGGCGAAGTATTGGGCGATGGTGGAGTGGTTCGACGAAACCTGCGGCCAGTTGCTCGACTACCTCGACCAGAAGAAGCTCGCCGACAACACGATGGTCATCTACGTCACCGACAACGGCTGGACTCAGTCACCGAACGCGAACGGCGCCGTCAAATCCAAGCTCACTCCCTACGACGGCGGCCTGCGCACACCCATCATCGTTCGCTGGCCGGACAGGGTGAAACCGCGCATGACGGACGACCTGGCCATCTCTATTGACCTCGCGCCGACCATCCTGACCGCCGTTGGTTTGAAACCGACCGCCGACATGCAGGGCATCAACCTCCTCGACGCCCAAGCCGTCGGCGCGCGCAAGGCGATCTTCGGCGAATGCTTCACCCACAACGCCGTGGACATCCACAAGCCCGTGAGCAGCCTCTGCTGGCGATGGGTGATCGAGGACACGTGGAAACTCATCGTCCCCGCGCCGCAGAACAAGCCTGATGAAAAGGTCGAGCTATACGATCTAGCGAAGGACCCGCACGAAGAAACCAACCTCGCCGACAAAGAGCCGGCGAAAGTCGAGCGTCTCAGGCAGCGGCTGGACCTTTGGTGGCCGGCCAACGACTGATTTCGGGCGGCAGCCCTTCGACTAGCCTCTGGCGAGGGCGGCCGCAGCTACTTCTTCTTGGCCTTGCCCTTGGCTTGGACCCAGCCCTGCGCCTTGATGAGTTTTTCGATTTCCGCCTTCGGCGCAAATGTGGCCGGGATGAACTCGAACTTGGCCAGATACTTGAACGCGTCGCTGACCTTGACCACTTCGTCCTTCTTCGCAGCGAGCTTGTCGGCGGGCAGTTGCTTGAGGCCCTCGACGTATTGCGCGGCCAGTTGCCCGGCTTTCTGGGAGGTCGGTGCGTCCTTTTCATAGACGACCGATTCAAACAGCCGCAGCATCTCGGCCGGCTGTTGGCCGGCGTGTTTCGCGGCGTCCTTGCGGATCATGGCGGCGATCTCCTTGCGCTTGGCCATCGTGGCCTCGACTGTGAGCGGGCCGCGGACTCCGCCCTTGGGAAGGGCGGGCCGCAGGGGCCGATACCAGATGTTGCGGAAACGGACGGGGTTGCCGTGGTCTTGCAGTCTCAGCGGACCTTTTTCCGGCAAGGGACCGGGTTTCGTGCGCGCCCGATGACCAGTCGGGCCTTCGATTTGCGTGCGATCCTGGACCAGCACGCCGTTGCAATAAACGGTGACCCAGCCGGGCTGCACGCACTTGTCATCCTTGTAGATGGGCCTGTGGAAAGTGATGTCAATGTATTGGAACTCTCCCGGCGGGCGCAGGGCGATGGCCAGCGGCGGACTGACACCATACATCGCGCAGGCTGCGCCATCGGCATAGGTCGGGTTGTTGTAGCTGTCGAGCACTTGGATTTCGACGCCGAGCAGGAAAATGCCGCTGTTGCCTCGGCCCTGGCCCTCGCCCTCGACCTTGCTCGGCGCGGCCCACTCGACGTGCAACTGGCAGTCGCCAAACTCCTCCTTGGTGCGGATGTAGCCGGACTTCGGCACACACTCCATCGCGCCATCCCTGACGATCCACTTCGTCGGCTCGTTCGGGTTCTTGTCGGAGCACCATTTCGCCAGCGACGCCTCGGTGCCGTCGAAGAGGATGATCGCGTCCGCCGGCGGCCTGGCCTTTGGCTCCAACTCGCTGACCGGCCGCGGCGCCACCACCTTCGGCTGCGGCCGGTTCCAGTCGTGAACGCACCAAGGGTGATGATCGTCCGGCGGATCGCCATAAAACGCCTGTCCTGTCCCGCTGGCCGCGAAGGCGGTCGCGGCGAGTGACCAAGTCACGCCCACTGTGATGATCGCTGAGTAAAGTTTCATGGCGCACTTTGTAGAGTGGAGAAGCCCATAGTTCAAGGCCCGTCTGCGCGAAACACGAATAGACTTTGGTATCAGACCCCCGCGCGCAATCTCGACTTGTCCTTCAAGCGCAAAGGGGCAAGAATACCGCGAACATGAAGGCCGCCAACCTGCCGAAAGCCAACGACTGCGTCCGCGCCGGGTATCGGCGGGGTTGGCGTTTGGCGTGACAGATGCAAAGAACGTGACATGCGCACACGATTAGGCCTCGCAATCATCGCAGCGATTTGCGCCGTCAACCAAGCGTTGGGCGGCGGCTTGGCGACGTTGGAACTTAGGGGCACGAAGCCCCTCGCGCTCGGCACGTTCGGCCCGAAGACGGTTCTTTCGCCGAACCGCGATTACTACTTCGCCGACGCGCCGGAGTGGCTGCTCGGTTTGCAGTTCACCGCGCACCTGCACAAAGACCCCGCGGCGGTTTCCGGCACGGTCTTGTCGCCGGGTTTGATCTATGTGTGCGCGGAGGCCAGCCTGAAGCTGGAGTCGCTCGGTCTCGACGCGGCGACCTGGCGGCGCGTCGGCACGATGAACGCCATCGCCGCAGGCGGGAAATATCCGTTCCACATCTACGAAGGCAAATTGCTGGACGACCAGGCGATCTCGGTGCCGGTCCGCGACCGCTGGGGTGTGATCCTGGCCGCCAAGGAGATCAAGGGTTTGGACAAGTTCGTTCCGGTCGTGGCGACCGCAAAGCCTGCGAAGCCCGCTCCCCCGCCGGATGAGTTTGCCAACCTGAAGCAACAGATCGCCGCTAACCCGCAGTGGAACAACGAGCGTCTGGCCAAGGAGGCGCTGCGACCGGAGGCGCTGATTCTCAAGAGCGACCGCACGCCGGTGGACATCGTCTGGCGGCGGACCTGGGCGCTGCTGAACCATCTCAAGACAACCAACCCCGCGCCCGA
The DNA here is from genome assembly GCA_026417675.1 of Verrucomicrobiia bacterium. Classification (GTDB taxonomy): domain Bacteria; phylum Verrucomicrobiota; class Verrucomicrobiia; order CAIQCK01; family CAIQCK01; genus JAOACV01. The sequence goes on along the minus strand of JAOACV010000007.1, from coordinate 2,198 downwards.
TCTGTCGGCGGAAAGGGCGACATTGGAAGCGTTGCGCCCCGCCGTGCAGACGAACGCCGACATGAAGGAGGAGGCGCAGCGGGCGGTGTTCGACCGGCTCACGGCGCTGCGCCGGCGCATTGCCTTCAAGAATCCGCTGCTGGACTTCGACGCCATCCTCTTTCTCAAGCACAACAAGCAGGCGCGGGGCTATCGCCACATGGTGGACCAGTATCTCGGCTTCAACCAAGCCAAGGGCGGCGGCGTTTTCGTGCTTGAAAAAGCGTTCAGCGATAAGCCGGTCGCGCGCAGTCTGCTGGCCAACTCGCCGGTCCGGAGCGGGCGGCTCAAGGGCCGCAGGCTCGACGATCAAGGCTCGTTCATCGCGCTTGACCTTGATTACGACGCGCGCTCGATCCTGTTCGCGTTCACCGAGGCGCAGTTTGGCGTGCCGGAGGAGGCGACCTTCGAGGGCCAGTATTGTTCCCGCGAGGAACTACCCGCCACCAAGCACACGCATTACTACTGGCGGTCGCAGAGCACGTTCCACATCTTCCGCGCCAACAGTGACGGCACGGGGCTGATGCAACTCACCGATGGGCCGTTCAACGACTACGACCCGTGTTTCCTTCCGAATGGGCGCATCGCGTTCGTGAGCGAGCGCAACTGCGGCCAAGTCCGCTGCGGCGCGCGGCCCCTGCCCTGCGCGGTGCTGCACGCCATGATGCCCGACGGCAGCGACAAGGTGCGGCTGAGCTGGCACGATACGAGCGAATGGCATCCCAGCGTGGACAACGACGGCCGGCTCGTTTATACGCGCTGGGATTACATAGACCGCGACTCCGACATCGCGCACCATATCTGGATTTGCGCCCCCGACGGACGCGATCCGCGCGCGCCGCACGGCAACTATCCCGACAGCCGCGAGTCGCGCCCGTGGATGGAGATGTCCATCCGCGCCGTGCCCGGCTCGCATCGCTACGTGGCCGTCGCCGCGCCGCACCACGGCGAGGCTTACGGGTCTATCGTGCTGATAGATCTGCGGGAGCGCGACGACCGCGCCTCCGGGCAGATCAAGCGCGTGACGCCGGAGGTGCATTTCTGCGAGTCCGAATCCGCGCCCGGCGTGCCGCACGCCAAAGGCCGGCACACGCCCCGCGCCGAGGTCTATGGCACACCGTGGCCGCTCAGCGAGGATTTTTACCTGTGCGTGTATGACCCCGGCCAGCGCAACTACGGCATCTATTTGCTCGACAGCTTCGGCAACCGTGAGTTGCTCTACCGCGATCCGAACATCGCCTGTCTCGACCCAATCCCGTTCAAGCCGCGTCCCCGTCCTCCCGTGATCCCGACGGGAACCATCCAGGCCCTTGCCGACAGGCCGCCTGACACAAAGCCCGCCGACCTCGCCACCGCGACGGTTGCCGTGATGAACGCCTACGAGAGCGCCCACCCTTGGCCGGCGGGCACCAAGATCAAGGCACTGCGCGTCGTGGCCATTTTTCCGAAAGACCCGCCCCTGCAGGACGCGCCGAACATGGGCCCCGCCGCCCAATCGCTGGGCCGCGGCGTGCTCGGCACGGTGCCCGTCGAGGAGGACGGCAGCGCGCATTTCCTGATGCCGACGGGTGCGGCCGTGTATTTTCAAGCACTGGACGAGAAGGGCCTCGCCATCCAGACCATGCGGTCGGACACCTACGCGCATCCCGGCGAGAAACTCACCTGCATCGGCTGCCACGAAAGCAAGTCCGCCTCCGCGTCGCCCTACATTCAACGCCAGCCCCTCGCCCTGCGCCGTCCGCCCTCGACGCTGCAGCCTGATGTGACCGGTTCGTTCCCGCTAACCTTCCCGCGCCTCGTGCAGCCCGTGCTCGACGCCAAGTGCGTCGGCTGCCACGAGCAGAACAGGAAGAAAGCGCCCGGTTTGCGCGGCGACCGTTTTGTTGACAAAACCGGCTGGTCGGAAGCGTTCTCCAATCTGCGCAAATACAGTTGGGGCATGAGCGGCGGCAACGGCGTCGCGTTGCGGGAGCGGCAGTATTCCATCCCCGGTCAGGTCGGCGCGCGCGCCTCGAAGCTCTACCCGATGCTCGCCAAAGGCCACCACGGCGTCACACTCACCGCCGAGGAAATGCACCGCATCACCCTCTGGCTCGATTGCAACTCCAACTTCTACGCCGCCTACCACAACGCCCCCAGACAAGCCCGCGGCGAGATCG
>JAOACV010000079.1 GCA_026417675.1 Verrucomicrobiia bacterium | reverse complement strand
ACGTAGGGAACGCCCGCCTCGACCAGCCGGCGCGCCACGAGGCAATCCTGACCGAACGTGTTGCGGCCATACTTGTCCCGCAGCTCCGGCTTCTCGAGGTTGAGATCAAACACCTCTTTGCCTTTGCCGAGGATCAGGTCATACGCCGCTTTCTTGGATTCCTCCGCGGCGACCATCTGCGGGCTGGCGGCCATCGCCTTGCCCATCGTGTTTAGATCGCCGAGCAACTCGCGGCGTTTCTTCTGCCGCTCGTCGGTGATGGCGCGGGCCACGACGCCCTCGACCTCGAAACGCTGGGCGTTCGGGTCGCCGCCCGTGGCAAAGGGCTTGTATTTCGGCCCCAGGAACCCTTCCTCAGAGAAGCGGCCCTGCGCCTGCGTCAACACCACGTAGGGCGGGATGATGCCCTTGTATTCCTTCTTGAAGAGCGCGAAGACGGCGCCGATGCTCGGATAGGCGAGCCGCTCGCCGGGCGTGTGGCCGGTCTGCATGAGGTAGGCGGCGGTTTCGTGGCCGTTGTTGCGGTGCGTCATGCTGCGGATCAGCGAGAACTTGTCGGCCTGCTTCGCCAGCATGGGGAATAGCTCGCCCAGTTGGATGCCATCCACGTTGGTCGGGATCGCCTTGGCGAACTCGCCCATGTATTCATAGCCCGATTCCGGCTTGGGGTCCCACGTGTCGTTGTGGGACATGCCGCCCCAGAGGAAGATCTGGATGACCGACTTGGCCTTGGCCTTGCCGGGGGCCGGCTGTGTCGCGACCGCCAAGGCGTTGGGGGCCAAGCGATCGGCCACCATCAGCCCGGCGGTTGCGTAGAGGCCCCGGCGCAACGCTTCACGCCGGGTGATTCGCTTTCCATTCTTTGAACTGTGGCTCGTGCTCATTCTTCAGTTTCCTTTCGTTACGCTCCGGACTGGCCGGAAATTTATCATACTCCGCGGCAGCTGCAGCATCTTAATCAATGCCGATACAAGAACTCAGTGCTGTTGATCAACGACCAGGCAATATCCACCCAGTCATCGCGCCGTTTCACGATAATGGTCTTGTCGGGCTGGGGAATCGTCTTGCCGTCTTTGCGCAAAGGCGGCTGTTTGACGGTCTGGCTCTGGCCATACTTTTCGATGGTCTTGATCTCGTCGTCGGTTGGAAAACGCGACAGGATCGTCAGGTAAAGCTCCTCAATAATTTCCTGCGGTTTGCGGCCGGAATCTATGATCGCCCTCATCTTGGGGCCTTGGTCAATCTTGCGGTGGATGTGGCTGGAGTTCAGCATGTGCAGCCACTGGCCTGGGACCGGCTTGTTGCTGCGTTCATTCTCCATGCCGGTGGCGCGCGCGCTGCGTCCGAACAAAGTGAGGAACGGGCTGGTAATACTGCCGTCGGCGATGGCCACGGCCGGCATGCCCTCCGGGATGTAGGTGAACGGCTCCGGAATGGGGCTGGTATAGAGGTCTGTCGCGCCTGTGATCTGGTTGATGGCGTCAATCAGCACCTCCGCATCCAGCCGGCGCAACGCGTAGCTGGCAAAGTTGGCTTCCGCTTCGGGCGTGGTAACCCTGGGCATGGAGGAGAACTGATAGGTCTTGGAGTTCAGGATCAGCCGCATGAACCGCTTCATGTCGTAGCGGCCCGCAACCATTTCCTTTTCCAGATGGGCCAGCAGCGCGGGGTTGCTCGGCGGGTTGTCGTCCCGGATGTCGTCCGGCTCGTGAATGATGCCGCGCCCCATCAACCAGGCCCAAAGGCGGTTGACGATGCTGCGCGTGAACCAAGGGTTCTTGGGCGTGATCAGCCAGTCGGCGAACACCTCGCGCGGATCCTTGTTGGGGGACAACTTGACCTTGGTGCCGTCCGGAAAGACCGCTTCCAGAGGCCCGTTGTTGATCGGGCCGACGACGGTCACTTGCGCGACGGCATTGGAGGCAATCGCGGCGATGGCGGCTTTGCCGGGCACGCTGCTGGCAGCTACGATGCCGGTGCCGAGAGGGTTCCAAAAGACGTGCTCCTCTTTCCACTCACTGGTGGGCTTGTAACCAACCTGCGAGAAGAACACCGCCATGCCGGCCAGTTTGTTCGTCGGCCAGTGGTCCGTGCGCGTCCCCATGAACGTCAACGCCACCGCGCTCGCGATGCCCTCGGGCGTGCGGTTCTGGATGGCCCGGTAAAAGTTGACCGGGCCGACGCGGAAGTTGCTGCCGCTGGAGGTCAGCAACTCGCGGGCGAACTTGTCATACGGCATGTTCTCGGCGAGCGCCGCCCGTATCCATCGGTGATACGCCTGCGCCGCGTTGGGCCAGAGGTTGACGGGGAACTCTGCTTTGATTCGCAGGATGTCGCCCCACCGCATCGCCCAGTAGTCGGCGAATTCATCCCGCTCCAGCAGCCGGTCAATCAACAGCCGGCGTTTGTTCTTCGTGTCGGGGTCCTGGATGAAATCCTTCGCCTCTTTCGCCGTCGGCAACTTTCCAATGATGTCCAAGTAGGCGCGCCGGACGAACACGGCGTCGGAGCAGAGCGCGGGCTGGATCTTTAACTCCTTTAATTTCGCGAAAACCAGCTTGTCAATCTGGCCGTCGGGTGTCACCGCGCCTGGGCTTTCAAAAACGTTGGATGCAGTCTCCGAAGTGGCCACCCCGCCCGCGACCGCCAAGAAGACGATCGCCGAAAACACCAACTTTTTTACTCTGTCTGCTGGTTCAACCAACACATCCAAACGCATGAACTTGAAGCCTTTCACTGGGACCGCGCACAACGTCTGAGACTTTCCTTTGGAACGCCATCGAAATCATCGCCGCGGCGCCCAATATTCGCTTACGCAGTATCATGACCCCGGTCGCCCCCATCCTCAATGACCCAAAAGTATCACCTGTGATAGCCGGGCTGGTCGAGGCGCGTGTTCCGCTCGCCGCCCAAATCGGCCTGTCGCTTTGCCCCGTAATACTGCAGTGCCATCACAATCGCCAGCACCCCCGCGGTCTGCGCGATCACCAGCACTGCGGCCCATCGCGGCGCCCAGAGCAACTCCACCGCGCCCAAACTCAACACCAGCGTCAGCGTGTGGAGGACCAGCACCGCTCCGAACCGCGACAGACCGAGTTGGACGAGCCGATGCGACAGATGGTTCGCGTCGCCAATGTGGATCGGCGCGCCCCGCCGCCAGCGCGACCACATCACCGCCACCAAATCGAACAGCGGCAGCGCCAGCACGATCACCGGGATCAACACAGGCAACTGTGTCGGGCTGGGTTGTTGATGGACGTAGTAATCCGGCAGCATCGCCAGCGCGCCCAGCATGAACCCGGTGAAATGACTTCCGGAGTCGCCGAGAAAGATCTTCGCGCGGGGGAAATTCCACGGCAGGAAGCCGGCCAACGCTCCCGCCGTCGCCGCCGCCAGCGTCGCGGCCAAGGTCTGCTGATGCGCCAGCGCGATGCCGCCAAAGATCAGCGCGCAGATCGCGCCGACGCCCGCGCAGAGGCCGTCCATGTTGTCCAGGAAGTTCAGCGCGTTCATCACCGTCGCCAGCCACAACACCGTCAGCAGCCACTGCAACGCCGGCACGGGAATGAACAACGTCACCCGCAAACCACCTGCCGCCGCGACCACCGCGATAAGAATCTGCCCCGCCAGTTTCGGTCCCGCCCGCAGGTCGCGCCGATCGTCTGTCAGACCCAACACCAACGCCAGCGCGCCGCCACCAAGCACACCCAGCAGACGATGCGAGTCAGCGGCTGTTGTCGGCCAGCCTGTGCCCAGCGCGCCAAGCACGACCGCCATGAACACCGCCACACCACCGAGCAACGGCATTGGCCCGGCGTGGCTCTTTCTTGAGCCGGGTTCATCCATGAAACCCAGCCGGCGCGACGCACTCATCGCCGCCGGCGTCGCAATCAACGCCACGATGGCGGCGATGACGAAGGCGAGGAGCGCTTGCGTTATCATCGCGATTTCAACAGCGAATGATACAACTCATCCAGCCGGCGCACCATCTCCTCGACGGTGAACTCTTTCACGACCCGCGCCTGCCCGCGCCGGCCCATCGCCGCCGCCAGCGCGGGATCGCGCAACAGCCGCCGCACCCGGTCCACCAGCGCGGCCTGGTCGCCGACGGGCACGAGAAAACCGGTCTCGCCATCGCTCACAATCTCCGGCGTTCCGTCCAGCGGATGCGCCACGACCGGCTTGCCCGCCGCCAACGCCTGCGCCACCGCGCGAGGCAGCCCTTCGCGCAACGACAGATGTGCCAGCACGTCCACGCTCGCCACGTAACGCGGCACGTCTTCGCGCGGCACCAGCCCGGCGAAGTGCACGCGCCCTCGCAACGCCGGCTCCGCGGCCCACGTCTCCAGCTTCGCGCGCCACGGACCATCGCCGACAACCAGGAACTTCGCCTCCGGCATCGCCCGCGCCATCTCGAAGAACAACTCCCACCCCTTCCGCTTGATCAGCCGCGCCACCTGGCCGACAATCGGTCCGCCGCCGAGTTTCTCCCGCAACGCGGCGTCCGGCTGCGCGCGCACAAACGCCGCCACATCGAACCCGCTGCGGATGGTGGTGGATTGCCCCGGCCGCCCGATGCCCGCGTCGAGGTAGAGCCGCGTCATCGCATCGGCGACGGAAACGAAGTGCGTCGTGGCCCGGCCCGCAACGCGTTCGGCGAACCGGAACGCTGCGTTGGCCAGCGCTCCTTGGAAAGCGCCAAACGACGGGCCGTGGATGGTGTGCACGACCACCGGCACGCCCGCGCGCCGCGCCGCCAGGCGGCCGAGAAATCCTGCCTTGCCGCTGTGTGTATGGACGATGTCGTATCGGCCGTCGCGCAACAGCCCCGTCAGCCGGTGCAGCGCGCACAAATCATTCCATGGGCTGATCGCGCGCCTCAAGCTCGGTATCCAGACCGGCTTGACACCGGCGTCACAAGCTGGGTCAACGAGCGAGCCTTCCGTGCCCGACTCGATGCCACTGACGAGGTCCACACATTCGTAGCCGGGCCGCGCGCGCAGACCCATGACGCTCGCCAGGGTGTTCTCCTGGGCGCCGCCAACGATCAGCCGGGTGATGATGTGACAAACGCGCATAATTTACTGTCCGCCAACCGCGTCGCGCGCGGGACGTTTTGCAGTCGTCGAACCCCGCCAGCCTATAACGTCCGCCGCCGCCCGCGCAACGAATCCCCGCACAACAGCCGCATTTCGCGCAGAACAGCGCGCGAAAAACATTGACGCGAACTGCTCCTCTCAGCATTGGAGCGCCGATTTCTTTCATTGAAATGAAGCCGGCCCATCCGTTCCCCCGAACTCATCAAGCCGAAGGCGCTGCACAGCATCTTTTCGATCATGCCAAACGGCCCACCGACGAAGCCGTCAGGATCGCGACGACTACGATGAAATTCCGGCCTGTCGGGGCCGTGCCTCGCTCGGGCCGCATTTTTGTTCTCCACGCCCTTCTCTCCGCTCAGCCTCTCTCTGTCGGCAGAAACAGGCTGAACGTCGTGCCTTTGCGCGGCGCGCTTTCCACTTCGATGCGGCCGCGGTGGGCTTCGATGATCTTGCGCACGAGGGCCAGACCGAGGCCGGTGCCGGCGGGTTTGCTGGTCAGGAAGAGGTCGAAGAGACGCTGTTGGACCTCGGGCGTCATGCCGACGCCGGTGTCGGCGACGGTCACACAAACCTCGGCGTCCTCGGCGCGCGTGGCGATGGTGAGCGTCCCGCCGCTGGGCATGGCTTGGGTGGCGTTGAGAATGAGGTTCAGCGCGGCCTGCTCGATCTGTGTGCGGTCCAGCGGCACGGCTGGCAGGTGGGCGGCGGGCTGCCATTGGAGCACGATGTTGTGCTGGGCGAGCTTGTGGCGCACCAGCAGCAGCACGTCATCGAGCAGGGCGTTGAGGTCGGCCGGCTCAACGCGCGGCTCGCTGCGCCGCGCGAAGGTCAGGGTTTGATCGAGCACGCGGTTCATCTGCTCCATCTTCTGCTGGATGATGGCGACGTCCCTGGCGCGCGGGTCGCCGGCGGGGAACTGAAGGTCAAGCGAATGAAAGAGCATCTTGACGACCGTGAGAGGGTTGCGGATTTCGTGGGCGATCTCGGCGGCGAGCAGGCCGAGCGCGCTGAGTCGTTCGTTCTGGCGCAGTTGTTCCTCGGCGTCCACGATCTTTTCGTAAAGCTGCGCCTTGCGGACGGCCACAGAACCGAGGCTGGCCAGCGCGGTCAGCAGCAATATGTCATCATTGGAGAAGCGATGCGGCTCGGCGGTATAGACCGAGAGCACGCCGATGGCGTCGCCGCCGGAGGTCAGGGGCACGCTCAACAACGAGACAAGCCCCTCCTTGCGCGCCAGTTCAGTGTGCCGGTATTGATCGCTCTCCTGGACGTTGGCCACGGTCAGCGGCCGTTTATGCCGCACGACGACGCCGAGCAGGCAATCGCATACCTTGAGGTTGGGGCGGCGCACGTAGTCCTCGCCCGCGCCGTCGCTGGCGCGCAGTTCCAGCTCCTCGCGGTCGGGCGTCAGCAGCAGCAGCGATGAGAGCCGGGCGTTCATCAGCCGGCGCGCTTCGCGCACGACGCGCTGGAGCACTTCGTCGAGGGTCAGCGGCGAAAGGATGTCCCGACCGATGGTGATCAACGTCTCCAGTTGCGCGGCGCGCTGGCGGAGTTGACGGATGAGCCAGGCGTTGTGCAGCACCCGCGCCGCCTGCGCGGCCAACGCGATCAGCAGCTCCTCGTCGGCGGCGCTGAAGGCGTCGGGCCGGTCGCTGTCCACGTTGAGGACGCCCTGGACCTGGCCCTCGAACTCCAGCGGCACGGCCAGTTCGCTGCGCACGCCCTCGCGGACGGCGACGTAACGAGGGTCGTGGTTCACGTCGCCCACGCGCAGCGGCCGGCCGGATTTGGCGACCCAGCCGGTGATGCCCTCGCCGAGGCGCAGCTTGACCTCGGCGACGCGCTCGCCGAGGCCGACGGCTTCCTCGATGTCAAGCCGGCCGGTGTTGGGGTTGATGAGCACCACCGAGCCGCTGTCGGCCTTTGTGACGCGCACGGCCTCGCTCAGCACCAGCTTCAGCAGGTCGCGGGGGTCGAGCGTGCTGTTGAGGGCGGTGCTGATGGTGTGGAGCGCCTGCAGGCGCTCGTAACGCTCGCGCAGATCGGAGGGAGCGTCGTTCATGCGCCTCCGGTGATGGGACGCCGCCGCAGTTCTTCGATGGCGCGTTCGAGTTCGCTCTGCGCGCGGTTGAGCCAGGCGTTGTCCATGACCTTGCGCCCGTCCTTGTCCACGACATAGAAAGTGTCCATGGCCGCGCCGCGCTCGGTGGCGATGCGGGCCAGGTTGATGTCGAGGCCGTTGCGGGCGAGCGTCTGGGCGATGGTGTAGAGCAGGCCGAGGCGGTCTTCGGCCTGCACGTCAATGACCGTCCGCGTGCGGGACGCGCGAAGGTCCACCCGCACCTCGGTGCTGACCCGGCCTTGCGGCGCGTGCCCGGCGCGACGCCTTGGCCGATGCCGGGCGAGCAACTGGTCGAGATTTGCGCCGTGGTTCAACGCTTGGTCGAGTGTGCGCTCAAACAGCCGGCGCTGGTCGCGGTCGCCGGCCACGCCGCCTTCGACATCGGCGACGTTGAAAATGTCCAGCACGATGCCGTCGTAGCGGCTGTAGGCGTGCGCGCCAAGGATGTTCAGGCCGGCGTAGGAAAAGGAGCCGCAGATCTTGCTGAACAACCCCTCGCGGTCCCACGTGCAGATGGTGACCTGCGAGTAGCCGCGGTCGGGCTTGTCGGCCCAGTCCACGACGGGCGTCAGCGCGTGGCTGGCGGGGCCAGTGGCGCGTTCCAGGAAACGGTGGATGATCTGCAGGTGCCGCAGGATCTCCTCGGCAGTGAAGGTGAGGAAATACCGGCGCTGCATTTTCTCAAAGTGCGCCGCCACCTCGCCGGCGGCGACGGGGCTGCGTTCGCGGATGTGTTGGAGCATGGCTTGGAGCCGTTGCTCCTGCAACGCCTGGCTTTCCGCGCCGCCGACCAGCTCCGCGCGCGTCTTGAGGAAGAGTTCCCACAACAGCGAATTGCGCCATTCATTCCAGATGTCGGCGCTGGTGCCGGTCATGTCGGCGTAGGTCATCACCAGCAATGCCGTGAGCCGCTGCTGGTTCTCCACCAGCCGTGCGAACTCCGTGATCGCCTCGCCGTCGTCGAGGTCGTGACGGTGCGAATACTGCCACATCGTCAGGTGATGCCGCACCAGGAACAGCAGCATGTCGCGGTCGGCGT
>JAOACV010000799.1 GCA_026417675.1 Verrucomicrobiia bacterium | reverse complement strand
GTCCTGGGAATGGTCCGTCTTCTTCCTGGTCACGCCTCGCAGCGTAGCACAAGCGGCCGTCGCTGTCAGTGGGTGTGCCACAGGGGACGATGCCGTCGAACTGCCGGACAACGGCGACTTGAAACCGCGGTGGATCGCGTTCTCCGAACGCGATGACCCATTCAACCTGGAAGAATCGCGTTCGGAGAGCGCGATCCACCCCGTTGCCAAACTGTCGGTCGGTCCCTCACACATTCCACGCTTCACGGCCGGAGCGGGAGAGCATGCGGTTGGCGGCCTCGTCGTTGGTGAATCGCTCCAGTTGCGGGTTCCATTTCAGCTTGCGGCCGGTCTTCATGGCGATGTGGCCCAGGATGCAGACGCTGCACGAACGGTGCCCCACTTCGACGGGCGCGACGGGGTCTTTGCGAGACCGGACGCAATCGAGGAAGTCCTGTTTGTGTTGCTTGCTCTCGTAGAGATGGATCTCGCCGGGGCCGATGGTGGATGTCAGCAGCGATTTCGGCTCGGCATCCACGCGGCTGGGATCCACGAAGACCCAACCTTCGCTGCCCTCGAAAAGAATGCCCAGTTTGTTCTTCTTGGAGTCGGCGCAAATCATCTTCAGGCCGTCGGCGTAGGTGTATTCGACGCGGAAATCGCCGTGAACGTCCCAAACGCCCTCGGTCGGATATGTTGCCTGCCCTTCGATCTCGACCGGGCCGGTGAGTTCCGTGCCCATGCCCCACTGGGCGATGTCATTGTAGTGCGCGCCCCAGCCGGTAATCATGCCGAGGCAGTAATCCTCCACTCGCAGCCAGCCGGGACGGTCGAGGCTGTTCCGCGGATGCACCCGCTCCTCGATGTATTCCGCCCACGGCGCCGGGCCCAGCCACAGGCTGTAGTTCAACTCCGGCGGCGGCGGCGTTGGCGGACGAACCGGCCCCGAAGGATCGGTTGGCAGGCCGACCTTGACCGTGTGCAGCTTGCCGATGCGCCCGTTCCGCACAAGTTCGCACGCGAACCGAACGCGGCTATTGGAGCGATGCTGCGAGTGGACTTGCAGCACGCGTCCGTAACGGCGGACGGTGTCGCTCAGCAAACGGCCCTCTTCAAGCGTGTAGGTCAGCGGTTTCTGCACAAGGATGTCCTTGCCGGCCCGCGCGGCCTCAATCGCCGGGATCGCGTGCCAATGGTCGGGCGTGGCGATTTGCACCGCGTCAATGTCCGGTCGCGCGATCAACTCGCGAAAATCCTCAAACGCCGCGCAACCCTTGAACGTCCCGCCGGCGCTCTCGGCGGCGTAGTGCTTTTCCACGGTCGCCTTCGCGTGGGCCAGACGCTTGGAATCCACGTCGCACACCGCGACGACCTGCACGCCAGTGCGCGCCATCCCGTCGCGCAGGTCGCCCATCCCCATGCGGCCGACGCCGATGCAACCGAGCGCAATCCGGTTGTTGGGCGCGTCGGCCCCGAAGAGTGGCGAGCGAACGAGCTGCGGTGTGCTGATGACCGTGGCTGTAGCTTTCAAGAAACTGCGACGGGAGAAGCGGATGTTGCGTTTCGTCATGGCCAATGCCTCGTGTTGCTT
>JAOACV010000798.1 GCA_026417675.1 Verrucomicrobiia bacterium | reverse complement strand
TGTATAAGAGACAGGCGCCGCAGGCCCTTAGGAACTCGCGCGCCTGCGCGGCAAGCGGCGACGGCGTCTGCGCCTCGTCGAACTTCAGGCTGCCAGTGGTGCGCAGCGCCTGCTCGCGCACGCCCAGCCGGCGAAACCGTTCGGCATCGGACGCTCCCTGCGCGCACACCAGGTCCATGACGCCAAAGACGCGCCGGGTGAACGCGCCGAAAAAACGGTAGCCGTAAAACGATTTCTCCGACATGCGTCCGTTGACGACCGCAAAAGGCACGCCGCGCCGCCGGCATTGCAGCACCAGCGTTGGCCAGACCTCGGTTTCCACCACGATGACCAGACGCGGACGCAGCAGGTTCAGCGCGCGGTTGATGCAGGCCAGGAAATCGAGCGGAAAATAAAAAACCAGCACCTCCGGCGGCGCGTGCTTGGCCGCCAGCGCGCGGCCGGTGGAAGTTGTCGCGCTCAGCGCGATGCGCAGGTCCGGCCAACGCTGGCGCAGACGCTGAATCAGCAGCAGCGCAACGCGCGTCTCGCCGACGCTCACGCCGTGAATCCACACCCAGCCGCCCGGCGCGGCGCGATGGTGAACATCCGCCGAGTAAAGGCCGAACCGTTGCCAGAAACCGTGAGCAAAATTACCGCGCCGGAACATCTTCCAAAGATACCAAGGCGCGGACAACACCAGCCCGATGACAAAGGCCACTTGGAGCCAAAAAAGCATGGAGCGAGACTGTAGCGAGACCGCCATGGAGAAGAAAGCGCGAAAGAATGCTCCCCAAACATCAGCGGGGCCGAATCTTTACCTGGTGGAGCGCGTTCTCCGGACGCGCTTAAGGCTGCGTTGCAGAATCAGCGCGTTCGAAGAACGCGACCTGCCCTGCCGAGGGCGGCGCGTTGACCGGCCGCAGGCCGCGTGATAGCGTGCGCGGGCAGTGAATTACGAGCAAACCGTCGAATATCTTTTCGGGATTTGCCTGTTCGGGATCAAGCTGGGCTTGGAGAACATCCGCGCTCTCTTGCGCCTGATGGGCGATCCGCACGCGACACCGCCGCTGGCGGGGCGGTTCATTCACATCGCCGGCACCAACGGCAAAGGCAGCGTCGCGGCGATGCTCAACGCCATCGCCCAGCGCGCGGGCTACCGCGTCGGCCTTTACACATCGCCGCATCTGGTCAGCTTCTGCGAGCGCATCCAGGTCAACGGCCGTCCCATAGACCGCGCCGACCTCGTGCGGCTGGTTTCGGAAATCCGGCCGCTGATGCAGCAGGTGGCCGCCATGCCAGGCCGCGCGCACCCGTCGTTCTTCGAGGCCGTGACCGCCGTGGCGCTCCGTTATTTTCAGGAGCAACGCTGCGATCTGGTAGTGTGGGAAACCGGCATGGGCGGCAGGCTCGACGCGACGAATGTCGTGACGCCGCTGGCAAGCGTGATCACCAACGTTCAGCGCGACCATGCCGCCTATTTGGGCGAGACGATCCCGCAGATCGCCGTCGAGAAGGCGGGCATCATCAAACCGGGCGTGCCGGTGGTGACCGCCGCCGCGGACCCGGAGGCGCTGGAGCTGTCTCTTATACACAT
>JAOACV010000797.1 GCA_026417675.1 Verrucomicrobiia bacterium | reverse complement strand
CCTATGCGCAGGGCATTGACGTTCACGGCGGCAAACGCAGCGGGGTCTGGGGCGACGTGCCGTTTACCCGCGTTCTAATCCATCACAACAAAGTCTGGGAATCCATGCTCAACTGCAATGACTACGGCGGCATTGAGACCTGGCAAGGCGGTCCGTTCTACGTCTTCAACAACCTTTCCTACAACGCGCTGGGCTACCGGCATTGGGGGCGATCCACCGGCAAAGACGCGGGCTTTGGCCACGCCTATTATCTTGACGGCTCGTTTAAGAACTATCACTTCAACAACATCGCTTGGGGCAAATCCAAGGACACGGCGAGTCCAGTGGTCAACTGCGCCGCCTTCCAGGAAATCATCAGTTACCAGAACACCTTCTTCAACAACACCGCCTACAACTACCATGCCGGCTCGCGCCGGCAGGCGCCGCAGGCCGGGCGGAACAAATACCTTGGCAACATTTGGCAGAGCATCGGCAAGCATGTTTTCCGCCATGCCGACCCCGCCAAGACCGAGGCCGAAGGCAATGCCGCGGACGCGGGGCCGAAGAAGGACCATTACGCGCTTGCGACCAACGCCTACGGCAGGAACGTCTTCCACGACATCGCCGAACTGGGCGTCTTGGAACCGTCGGGCCGATGGCTCATTACGTTCGACGACTTCAAGTCGGCGCTCAAAAAGAACAACAGCATGGTCAGCGAACTGGGCGTGGTCAGCCAGACGCCGCTGCTGCGGAATCCGGCCCAAGGCGACTTCCGCCCTGTGGAAGGCTCGGCCGCAATCGGCAGCGGCGTTAAGGTCTTCGTGCCTTGGGCGCTCTCCGGCGTGGTGGCAGAGTGGAACTTCTACCATCCGGGCGACGATCCCACCTGCATCCTCGACGAACACTGGTATATGACGGATTACTTTGTGCGTCGTGACACCTACCACCAGAGGCCCATGTATTCGCTGAAGGCCGTCAACATTGGCGCGCAGGATTTTGTCCAGGGGCCGTTGGAAGATTGGATCGCCGGCGCACTGCGCTTGTGCGCGGCAAAAAAACAATACGCCAGGCTATCCCACGCCGAAATGATGAAGCCCTTCTCCTTCAACGAGCCGAAGCTCAGCGCCCACGAGGGCGGCAAGCCCGAACCCTGCGCCGTCGAAGGCGAGTCGCTGAAGAATCCGCAGATTTATACCGGCAACCTACTGATCGAGGTATATTTCCAAACCACGGCGGGGCACGCCGGCGGCGTCTTAATCGAAAAAATGAGAGGCAGCGGTTACCGCCTCGCCGTCAATCGCGCGGGGAGGATCGTGTTCTCCGTCAAAGGCGGCGGCGCGTCAGCGAGCCTCGAAAGCAAAACCAAGATCAACGACGGCCTATGGCATCACGTCATCGTTGAAGCCGACCGGCAGGCGAAAACGCTGGCCGTCTATGTGGACGGCAAGAAAGACGCGATAGGGCCCGGCCTCGACGCGACTGTCTCCCTGGCCAACGAGGGCGACCTCGTCGTGGGCGGTGCGCCCGAAGGCCGCCATCTCGACGGCGCCTTGGAGTTCATGCGTCTTGCGCACGGCACGCTGGCCGAGGCCCAGAC
>JAOACV010000796.1 GCA_026417675.1 Verrucomicrobiia bacterium | reverse complement strand
ATCCAGACCCGATGACCTTCGGCGCGCGGCGGCGCGGGTCTGCGGGCGCGTTTCATCTCTTGAAGGGTGGCTGCGGCAAATCGGGATGAATCAGCAGCCGGCCATAGACAATCCCTGCCAACAGCGCGCCGAGAATGGGGCCAAACCAATAAACGCTATGGTTGGTCCAATGCGCGCCGCAGAGGGCGAGGCCGAACACGCGCGCCGGATTTATCCCCGCGCCGGTCAACGGTCCGCCCAAGAGAACAGCGGCCGCCACCGACAGCCCCACCGGCAGCCCACCGAGCTTGGGACCGCGCGGGTCAACCACCGTGCCGTAATAGACGAACACCCACAGGAACGTCAGGGCCGCTTCCGTCAGGATGGCATGGCCCCTCCCGAACGCCGGCGTCAGGTCCACGGCGATGTCAGGCGTGGCCGTGCTGATCACGGCGGCTTTGAAAATCACCAGGCTCAACAGGCCCCCCAGCACGCCGCCAATGAACTGCGATACGACATGCCCCACAACCTGTCGCAGCCCGATCTTGCCGCCGACCAGCAGGCCGAAGGTCACGGCGGGATTGAAATGACCGCCGGAAATCGCGCCGGCCGCGGACACCATCACCACCACCACCAGCCCCTGCGCCAGCGCCACGCCGAGCCAGTCGAAGTGCTGATGGTTGGCGTTATAGACCGCGCCGACGCTGACAAACACCAGCGCCAGCGTGCCGATCAATTCAGCCAGCCAAGCTTTAAGCTCTTTCATGAAACCGGGACCGCATCACCACATCGCGACAGGACGGCCATGCCGGCAGAGAATACCAGCGATGCCGCCCGATGCAAGCGTCACGAAGCGCGACATTCTCCGCGGTTTCACGAAAGGGAGAAATCTTCACTTTCCTTGCGGCGGGGCTTGCGACTATCTTGTGCCGCTCGTTCGCGGCGCGCGTTCGCCCGGACGACGCCGTGCGGATAGGATGATCAACCGATGACCAGTTCGCAGATTCGACAATCGTTTCTGGATTACTTCGCGCAGCGAGGGCACACGATCGTGCCCTCGTCGTCGCTGTTGCCCGACGCGCCGAACCTGCTCTTCACCAACGCCGGCATGAACCAGTTCGTGCCGATCTTTCTCGGCGAGCGCAAGCCCGACGTCAGCAAGTGGCCCGGCGTCGTCCCCGGCCTGGACACGCGCGCGGCCGACACCCAGAAATGCATCCGTGCCGGCGGCAAACACAACGACCTCGAAGACGTCGGCCTGGACACCTACCACCACACCTTCTTCGAGATGCTCGGCAACTGGAGCTTCGGCGACTACTTTAAGAATGAGGCCATCGCGTGGGCGTGGGAACTGGTGACCTCCAAGCACTGGTGGGGATTCCCCAAGCAGCGCCTTTACGCAACGGTCTATCAACCCGGCCCCGGCGACCCCAGCGAGTTCGACCAGGAAGCCTACGACCACTGGGCGCGCCTCTTTGAGGCGGCGGGACTTGACCCAAGGATCCACATCGTCTTCGGCGGCAAGAAAGACAACTTCTGGATGATGGGCGACACCGGCCCCTGTGGGCCTGTCTCTTATACACATCTCCGAGCCCACGA
>JAOACV010000795.1 GCA_026417675.1 Verrucomicrobiia bacterium | reverse complement strand
AATCTCGATTTACGCGACGGGAAGCAGCGCACATTTCTGAACCAATGCGCGAAGCCCGCCTTTCCGAAGGAGAAACCGTCGGAAGCGACGCTCTGGATTCTGACGGCCTGCTCTCTCTACCAAGGCGGCTTGCATGGCGCGGGTCTGGACGCTTCTGCCAACCCGCTCAACCAAATTCTCGGAGGACTCTGACCATGATCTCCAACCCCATCTGTCTCCGTATCAAAGGCCCGTTCGCGTGCTTCACGCGCCCGGAGTTTCACGTCGAACGCGTCAGCTACCCCGTCATCACCCCCAGCGCCGCCCGCGGCATCCTCGAGGCCATTCTCATGAAACCCATCGAGAAACCGGAAGCCGAGAAACGCGCCAACAAGATCGGCTTTCGTTGGCGCATCCTCCGCCTGGGCATCGTGCGCGAAGGCGTGCTCACGCCGATCCTGCGCAACGAACTCGGCTACCAGACCCACCAAGCCTACGGCAAGGCTAGCGGCTACGACATCATGGATGAGCGCGCCCAGCGCCACAGCCTCATCCTCAAAGACGTCGAGTATTTGATCGAGGCCGTCATCGAAGTGACGAACACGGGTCGCCGCGAATTGCGCAACGGCACAGGCCGTCGTCCCAGCGAGGAATTTCTCGCCCGCAACAAGTATCACCAAATGTTCCTCCGACGCGCCGTAGCCGGCCAGTGTTACTACCAGCCCTTTCTCGGCTGCCGTGAATTCTCTGTGGCCGAATGGGCACTCGAACCCAATCCGCCTGACCTGATCCCCGGAGCGCCGCCGGAACGGGATTACGGCATCGTTTTCCGAGATTTTGACTTTAGCGCCGTCTGGAATCACTGGGGACACGAGCGCGGCAAGCCGAGACCCGAGGCAGGCTGGACCGATCCCGAGAAACGCCCAAAGCAGCTCCCACCGCTCCGGGCGGTGGCCCGTCACGGCTGGATCACCGTCGCCAAGATAAATGATGGAAAAGTCGAGGAGGTGGTATGATCTCAGAACTTCTTCAGAATGCGCAAACATCTGGCCTGAGCGGCTGGTCGAGCCTGCGGCAGCGCGACATCCACTGGTTCATTGAACTGGACAAGGACGGCAACCTGGTGGGTTTCAGTTCCACCGTTCGCGTTGTCGAAACAAGCCGTGGCGAGCGCAAGGAACGCCGGGGCAAGACCTTCTCAGCCCCGGCCAACTACCACATGCAGTGGAAGAACGAGAAGATTCAGTCCGTCTGCACCAATGACAGCAACTGGTTGCCGGATTTCCTCTGCGGCCCGGCTGATGAAATCTTTCCTGGCGGCGTGGCCAAGACACCCCTGCCCTGCAGCGATGGCGTAATTGAAGCGACTCCGATGCTTAACAAGAAGCATCCACACCGACAGCGTCTTTACAAACTTCGACAATGGCGTCGCTTGATCTTTCGTGCGGAACGTCACAAACCCCATAACAAAATAATCCGCGCCATCGCCAACTACATCCGCTCACCGCACAAGTTGCGTTTCGCAGACCTCCCGCTGCCAGTCGAGGGCGACGAACGTAAGCAGCTCTTGGAATCGTTCGAGAAAGGCAACGAATACAT
>JAOACV010000794.1 GCA_026417675.1 Verrucomicrobiia bacterium | reverse complement strand
GGCATGACGCCCGCCGTGTTCGCGCAACGATGCGAGGAGGTCTATCGCCGCACGTTCCCGAAGGCCGGCGAGATGAAGTGCATCGAGGACAAAGTGACGCTGACCGACATCGGCAAGTGCGTCGAGCGGCTCAGGAAATCGCGGTTTCTAATCGTCGGCCCGAATTTCGCCGGCCAGGAACGCGACTTCCTGGGCGCCAAGGGCATCTACGTCGGCTTCGAGGCGTTGAGGGCGCTTTACGAGAAAGTGGACCGCGACGCCGCAGCCGAGGTGGCCCATCGTTGGTGCGCGAAAGCCGAGAAGGTTGTCGAGCCGACCGCGGAGTGGATCAACAAAGCCGCCGCCGTCTATCTGGCGACCGTGGAATTGATGAAGAAATATGACACCGACAGCGTAACCATGGACTGCCTCGGCGGGTTTGCCAGCGGCCAGTTGCCGGCGTATCCGTGCCTCGGCTTCATGCAGATCCTCGACGACGGCGGCCAGGGCGTCTGCGAAGCTATGCCGGACGATTCGGTCAGCATGATCATGGCGCGCATTCTCACGGGTCGGGCCGGCTACGTNTCCGATCCCGCGCTGGACACCTCCAAGAACCAAATCGTCTATTCGCACTGCATGGCACACACGANGGTGTTCGGCCCCCAAGGTCCCGCCAGCCGCTTTCACATTCGGACGCTGCACAACCGCGACCCGCGCGGTTGCTGCGCCGAGTCGTTCCTGCCAGAAGGCTACATGACCACCACGTTCCGCACGAGCGTCGCGCGCAAGCTGATGGTCATCCACCAGGCCAAGGCGGTCGGCAACCTCGACGCCGACCGTGGCTGCCGCACCCAATTGCTTGGCGAAGTCCGCGGTGACATCGGCAAGCTCTTTCACGAATGGGATCGCTTCGGCTGGCACCGAGTGACCGTTTATGGCGACATCCAGGAGCCGCTGACCGAGTTCGGTAAAGCGCTTGGCTTGCAGATCATCCATGAAACGTGATTCTCAAGCACAGCATCTCGATGAAACCGGCCCACATGACATTGTTAGGCGTTCTTGTTTTCGTTGCCACCCTCTCGCCGCTGTCGGGCGGCGAGCAGCCCAAGGCGCGTTCGCAGCCCATCAAGCTAACTGGCATCTTCGATCCTTTTGAACGCCAAGACACCAACGTCACCCACGCCGTGGTGATGAAACCGATTCCAAAGTGCGGCGAATGCCACGCCCGGGCCGTCCTCAGCCAAGACGGGCCGTCGCCGCGTCTGGAACTCTTCGTCGCCCACGGGCGCACGACAAACTCATGGGTCATCGCCGGCCGGCCGAAAGACCGGCAGATCGTATTCGAGAAACCCAAGTTCCGCCTGGCCTACGCCGAGGGTCGCCTCCGAGGCACGTATGAGGGACGGATGCGGGCGCGCATTGAATTGAAACCCGGGGAGTAGTAACCGGCGGCGCGGAGAATCGGCTTGATGTCGCGCCGAGATCGCGGCACAGGAAAGGAAAGCGTTCGTCTTTCGGACGGCACGATTCAGTCAGGAGAGCCAATACGCATGAAAAACTACGTGAAGGACAAGGTCATCATCGTCACCGGCGGTTCGTCGGGTTTCGGG
>JAOACV010000793.1 GCA_026417675.1 Verrucomicrobiia bacterium | reverse complement strand
CCCGCCGAGACGCGACTGCTGGCCGCGGCCCGCAAGGCGGGCGCTCAGACGGCCAACGGCCTGAGCATGTTGCTGCATCAGGGCGCCAAGTCGTTTGAGATATGGACCGGCAAACGCGCGCCTGTGGCCGTGATGCGCCGCGCCTTGCACAAGGCGGTGTATGGATGACCTGCTGGCTGCATCCGTGACGGACCTGCCGGCCGGCGTGCGCGCATTTTGGTCGGTGGTGGTGTTCGTTTTTGGGGCGGTGGTGGGCAGTTTCCTCAACGTTTGCGTCCACCGGATGCCGCGCGCGCAGAGCATCATTCGTCCCGCGTCCCACTGCCCGGAGTGCGGCCAGAAGCTCCGGTGGTATCAGAACATTCCCCTGCTGAGCTGGATTGTGTTGCGCGGCCGGTGCGCGTTCTGCGGCAAGCCGATCTCGCCGCGCTATTTCGCCATCGAGTTCCTCAACGCAAGCCTCTGGATGCTGCTTTGGTGGAAGTTTGGCTGGTCGGTGGAACTATTCGCATACGCGGCGCTGGTGTCGCTGTTTCTCATCGGCATGTTTGTGGACTTCGAGCACTACATCCTGCCCGACGAGGTCACGCTCGGCGGGGCGGTGCTGGGTCTCGTGCTCAGCGGCCTCTTTCCGCAGTTGCAGAGCACGACAAGCTGGACCGAGGCGCTGTGGCGTTCTCTGGTCGGTCTGACTATTGGCGGTGGCTTGCTGTTCTTGGTGCGGTGGTTCGGCGGGCTGGTTTTTGGACGCAAGGTGCAGGAGTTTGACAGGGANGTGATCCTGACGCTCGACAACGGCCGCATCCGGCTCGACGACGGCGAATCGCCGGAAGAGGAGGCGGTGAGGGATGTGTTGGTGTCCCGCCGCGACCGGCTGGAATTCAAGGCGACCGGCGGGACCGTGGGCGGCGAGAAGATCGAAGGGCTGACCGTGCGCATCACCGCGCGCGAGCTTGCGGTCGGGGGCAAGTCATGGGCGATAAACGGGGCGCCGAGGCTGGAGGCGACGGCGCGCGCAATCGAAATGCCGCGCGAAGCGATGGGGCTGGGCGACGTGAAACTGATGATGGCCATCGGTGCGTTCTTCGGCTGGCTGGCCGTGCTGTTCTCGCTGGTCGTGTCCAGCGTGCTCGGCGCACTGGTGGGGATTTTGTTGATCATCTTCCGCGCCCGCCAATGGGGCGGCCATATCCCCTATGGGCCGTATATCATCATCGGCGCTTTCTTGTGGATTTTCTTTGGACCAGACATCGTGCGGTGGTATCTCGACAAGCTGCTCGTCTGATCCGGGAAGCCGTCCGCGCGAGGGTGTTTAACAGTTGATGAACACTACCGATCCATGACGTTTCTGAAACCATCCTTTACCAGAGCGCGTTTTGATGTTAGGGAGTTGGCTGCATGAGCACCAACGCGCCTTCAGCGACACGCAAGGTCAACCTGCGACGGCCGGACATCATGGATGCGGTCCAGCAGGAGGTGGAGCAGCATTACCGCAGCGTGGTGGTGGAGAAACTGCGCGCGTCGGGCAACGTGTTGTCCGCCGGCGGGCTGACGGTGCGGCTGGCGAAGCAGTTTGGGTTCTGCTACGGCGTGGAG
>JAOACV010000792.1 GCA_026417675.1 Verrucomicrobiia bacterium | reverse complement strand
GAGCTTCATCAACGCGCCGCGCTGGTCGCCGCCGCCGACTTCGCCAAGGCCGACGATGCCCTCGTCGGTGACCAATTCCAGCACGTTGCGGATGAAGTAGCCGGGATGCACGCCCGTGTTGTGCCGCAACTGGCACGTGGTCGGTATCGCCACCGTCCGCACCTTCATGTCAACGATCTTCATGATGCCTTTCTGAAAGACGGCCTCAAGCGTCTTGAACCGGAGCGCGGTGGATGAAAGACGCGGTTTGGTTCATGGCAGCCGCCAGCCTGCCACTGCGCGGCCTTTGCGCGCTACAAGAAAAATCTTGCTGGTGTTTTCCGGCAGCGCGAAACTGCCGCCGGTGAGCATCGAGAAAACCGTTGAGAAACTCTTGCGCGGCGAGTCGGATGCCAACTTCCGCTTCGAGGAAGTGTGCCATCTGCTCCAAGCCAAGGGCTTCCTCATGCGCACGCAGGGCAGCCACCATATTTTCACCCGCCCCGGTGTCCGCGAACGGATCAACCTCCAGCGTGACGGTTCCAAAGCCAAGCCCTATCAGATTCGACAAGTCCGGAAAATTCTGGCAACCTACAAATTGTTATGAACGGTGACGCCTACGAAATGATTGTCTGGTGGAGCGACGAAGACAATGCCTTCGTCGTTGAAGTGCCCGAACTGCCCGGCTGCATGGCCCACGGCAAAACCCGGCCCGCCGCCATCCGCAACGCCGAGGACGCCATCCGCCTCTGGATCAAGACCGCCAAGGAAGATGGCTTAGAAATCCCCCAGCCGCGCGGTAGGCTGGTGTATGCGTGAGCAGTCTGCCTCGAACGTTCGTCTTGGCGACGCAGAAACAGGGAACAAGACAAGCGATATGAACACTGCATTCGACAAGCTGACTGTAGCGAAACTGGATAACCTCGTTCAGGAGAAACACCGCGGCTCGATTTGCGTCGTGAACTACAAAGGAGGTGTTGGAAAAACGACCGTCACGTGCCTCTTGGGCTACTACTTGGCGAAGCAGTCGCCTGCCGAGAAAGTCTTGCTGTTCGACATCGACCCTCAATGTAGTCTTTCCCTCGCGCTTGGTTTTGATCCTGATGAGGTTAGCAAGACGTCGTTGACAGTTCACGATCTTGTCAAGCCGACGAAATGGACGAAGATCACAAAAACACATTTCGAGAACTACGCTGTGCCCGTCAAGGACCGGTTTGCGCCTCAGAATTTGCACATCGTTCGTGGGTCGTTCGATGTGGACAATCTTGACTTTGAGATCATCAAGACGCTCGTGAGCGATGAGAAAAAATACCAAGAACAGTTGTTCCTCTACACCAAACAAATGCTCGTGGCTTACTCAGGCTACAAATACGTTCTCATCGACTGCCCACCAAACAAAATGTTCCTGACGCAAGCCATGTTGAGAGCATGCGCCTTTTACGTAGCCGTCACGATCCCAGATGCGATTTCGATCTACGGAATGCCCCGATTGCTGAGATGGGTGAAAGCCATCCCGGTTCACGAACGGCCGAAACTGCTGGGCTATGTGCTGAACACGCTGAACCGGGCGGGAGGTGGCGGAGCGGGAATGGCCCATTCGCAAGCCGGAGCGGACTATCGGCTCCGGCAAAGCATTCAGC
>JAOACV010000791.1 GCA_026417675.1 Verrucomicrobiia bacterium | reverse complement strand
AGATGTGTATAAGAGACAGGTTGTTGGGTCGCGGGATCATTCACGAACCAGACGATATCCGCTCAAACAACCCGCCCAGCAATCCGGAACTGTTGAAGTATCTGGAGAGCGAGATGATCGCCTCGAAATACAACATGAAGCACATTTTCCGGTTGATCTTGAATTCCCGGACCTATCAGGCCTCCTCGATTGCCAGGGTTTATTCGCCCGCCGCCGAGGCTAACTTCGCGTATTATCCGCTGCGACGGCTGGATGCTGAAGTGCTGATTGACGCGCTGAACTTTATCAGTGGAGGCAAGGATCTCTATACCAGCCCCATCCCCGAGCCGTTTACATTCATTCCCGACGACCAGCCGGCCATTGCGATCGCGGACGGTAGCATCACGAGTCCCTTTTTGGAGCTGTTCGGCCGGCCGGCCCGCGCCACAGGGATGGAAAACGAGCGCATCAACAAGCCTCTTCCGAGCCAGCGGTTGCACATGCTCAATTCGAGCCATGTCCAGCGCAAACTCGAAGAAGGCCCGAAGTTGAAGGCAATCTATGAATCCAGCAACAAACCGCGCGAGGTGATTGAGCAGCTCTACCTGACGATCTTGTCACGGTTTCCGTCCGCGGAGGAACTGCGGACGGCAGAGGCGCACGCCCGGTCCAAAGCGGTCAAAGGTCGCGAGGGCTACATAGACGTTGCATGGGCGTTGATCAACAGCATGGAGTTTTTATATCGGCACTGAAGCAGGACACGCAACCCATTTTCCGGCACGCGCCGGAGAGTAACAAACAAAGGAGAGCACTATGAACAAACAGAAATCGAAGAACGCAGGTTCAACAGGCATGTTTGGCATGCCGATCTCCCGGCGCGAGGCCATCCGCCGGGGTGCCTTTGCCACGGCGGGATTGATGGTCCTTGGCGAGAGGAGCTTGAATGCGACCCTGACGCAGGGGGCCAAAACCCCGCAGGTCAAGGCCAAAGCCAAGTCGGTCATCCAAGTGTTCTTGTGGGGCGGCATGTCCCATTCGGACACTTGGGATCCAAAGCCCGACGCAGGGTATGACTACACCGGTTCCTTGCCGGGGATCGTCAAGTCCAACGTGGATGGGATTGTGTTGGGGGAGCTGTTTCCAGAGTTGGCGAAACAGGCTGACAAGTTCTCGATCATTCGCAGCATGACCCACCGTAACAACGGCCACGAGACGGCGGCCTACTTGATGCAGACCGGCCATACGCCCGGCGAGCGTCTGGCTTATCCGTGTATCGGCGCCGTGTTTGCGATGATGAAGGTCCAAGCTGGCTACAAGGGATTGATCCCGCCCTACGTTGTGCTGACTCAACCGCAGGGTCGATTCTCTGAATCGGGGTTCCTTGGCAACCGGTATAAGCCCTTCGCGACCGGCGGTGATCCCAACGCGCAACGGTTTGAGGTGGAAGGTGTCGTCGCGCGCGGCATCACCGACGAACGGCAAAAGGCGCGGTCGGAATTCCTCCAGCGGATAGATTCACTGGCCAGCGCGATGCCAAACAGTCCCCAAGTGGTCGCCTCGAAGAAAGCGGAAAAGGAAGCGTATGAA
>JAOACV010000790.1 GCA_026417675.1 Verrucomicrobiia bacterium | reverse complement strand
AAGGAAGCCGAAGACCTGTCCCGGCACGATAAGTGGCTCTGCATGATGTATCCTAGGTTGGTCCTGCTTCGCAACTTCCTCCGAGAGGATGGCCTGATCTTCGTCAGCATAGACGACAACGAAGTGGCTTCAATGCGGATGCTTTTGGATGATGTCTTCGGAAAAGGCAATTTCGTGGCGAGTGTGGTTTGGCAAAAAAGAACTTCTCCAGATGCCCGACTGGCACTTGGCCCCGCACACGACTATATCCTCGTGTTCGCGCGCAACCTCGGCTTAGCCAAAACGACAATCAAGAAAGTTCCGATCTCCGGTGATAGGACAAAGGACTACAAGAATCCAGATAACGACCCAAGGGGCCCTTGGGCTTCAGTGGATTTGACCGGACAGACGGGGCACGCTACGCCTCAGCAGTTTTACGAGATTACGACACCTTCCGGACGTCGGCTGAGACCCCCGGCTGGACGGTGTTGGGCTATGGCTCCTGCGACTTTCCAGGCACTGATTGCCGACAACCGAATTTGGTTCGGCAAGGATGGGAACAGGCGACCTCGGTTGAAGAAGTTCTTGGCTGAAACAGAGGGCATCACTGCATGGACTTGGTGGCCGAACGGCGAGGTCGGACACAACCAAGAGGCGACAAAGGAACTCAACGAAATCGTGGACAGAGCAGATGTTTTCGACAATCCGAAACCCAGCAGGCTGCTCCTGCGAATACTGCTACTCGCAACAGAGAAAGATTCTTGGATTCTCGACTCGTTCGCCGGCAGCGGCACGACCGGTCACGCGGTGCTGGCGCTGAACAAGCAAGACAACGGCAATCGCCGCTTCCTCCTCGTGGAGATGGAACCGGAGATTGCCCGCGAGATCACCGCCGAGCGAGTGAAACGCGTGGCACTCGGCTACACCAACGCGAAGGGCGAGGCGGTCGCGGGCCTTGGCGGCGGTTTTCGTTACTGCCGGTTGGGCGAGCCGCTGTTTGACGCCCGCGGCCAAATCCGCGAGTCGGTGACGTTCGCGGAACTGGCGCGGCACGTCTATTTCACCGAGACGGGCGAGCCGCTGCCGCGCGAGCGCGTCTCGAAGTCGCCGCTGCTGGGCGTATGCCGGGGCGTCGCGGTCTATCTTCTGTTCAACGGCATCC
Source organism: Verrucomicrobiia bacterium (assembly GCA_026417675.1). Lineage (GTDB taxonomy): Bacteria > Verrucomicrobiota > Verrucomicrobiia > CAIQCK01 > CAIQCK01 > JAOACV01. The sequence continues at coordinate 482 of JAOACV010000790.1, read as the reverse complement.
TCGACGACAAAAGCGTCAATGGCGGCAACGTGCTGACACGCGCGACGCTGGCGAAGCTGCCGAAGTTCCACGGCCCGAAGGTCATCTACGCGGCGGGCTGCCTGCTGGGCCGCGACCGGCTGCAGGCGGAAGGCATCACGTTCCGGCAAACGCCTTATGAAATCAAAGTGGCATAACCCATTCGGTCCGGTCGCACCGGGCGTAACCCGGATATTTCACACGCTGGCTGACGGGAAGCCTCGTAGCGCAGACTTCCAGTCTGCTGTATCGCGGATTTTCAATCCGCTGGCCCCCGTCGCCGCCCCAACACGCTGCCGACTGGAAGTCGGCGATACAGCAGGTTGGAAACCTGCGCTACGTGCAGCGTGCGCACAATCCGGCCGCTCGGAGTGCGAAACATCCGGGCGTAATCCCAGTGGATTCGCGTCAATCGGGCTCAACCCACCCGTCAGGCCGGTCGAGGTCAATCAAGCCTGATCAAG
>JAOACV010000078.1 GCA_026417675.1 Verrucomicrobiia bacterium | reverse complement strand
CGCGTTGAGTCCCCCGCCCGTCAACCCGCCTCCCAACGGAGCGCTCACTTGGTGCGACAGATTGGTCTTCACCGCCAGCCAGTCCAGTCCCGTGATCGTCCCGTTCGCATTCACATCGGCCAGATAGTTCGCCGCTGTCACCGGCTTGGACAGGTTGGTCTTCACCGCCAGCCAGTCCACACCGCTCACCGCCCCGCTTTGGTTCACATCACCGTAGAGCGCGCGGATTGCGATGGCGTTCTGTCCGGCGATGGCGTTGCCCGCCACGTCGCCGATGCCGGTGAGCGCGACGGTTACGACAGACTGATCCACGACACTGGCCAAGTTCAGCACGAGGACATTGCCGGCGATGTTCGCGCTGCTGAAGACGGCGTTGGTGATGGCGAAGTCGTTCGCGCCCAAATGGCCGTCGCGGGCGGCGATGTTCTCGCTGAAGGCGAACACCAGCGTGGTCGGCCCGCCCGCGCGCGGCTCGACCGTCGCTCCCGACAGCGCCAGCGGCAGGTCGAACACGCCGGCCGCGCCGTGCACCTTGCGCGAGACGACGGAGACGAGCGTCGGCCCGGCGTTGTCTATGGCGAAGATAGCCTTCCAACTGTGGCCGCGGATGCCGTTAGCGGCGTCGGAGTTGTAGGGATAGGCGTCCACGTTGACGCTGAGTTTGATGGTCGGCGCGAGCTGCGTGACGGTGACGCGGCTGTCGTTGGAAATCACGCCCGTGGCGTAACGGTTCAGTTCGACGTTGATGATGCCGCCGCCGGTGACGCCGCTGAGTTCCAGGCGCGGCCCGGAGCCGGACTCGCGGCTGTAGAAGCTCAGCCAGCGGTCGTCGTTGCTGGCCGGCACAATGACGAAGCTCGCGACCTGATCACCGGCAAGCTGGGCCGCCACAAAACCGGTCACATCAAACGCGAGGGTCTCGCCGTTGGTGCTCACCAGCGCCGAGCCGAGCAGCGTGACCGCAGGCGGGCGGTTGCTCCAAGTCAGGCCCGACTCGGTCCAGGAATCGTCGGTGACTGCGTAAAGGCGCACGGTGCTTGGGCCGTTGGCCACGGAACTCGCCGTCACTTTCAGCAACGCGCTGCTGAAGCTGGCCGCTCCCGCGAGGTTGAACTTCATGTAGCTGTGGCGCGTGTAATCAGGGCTGCTGCTGCCCTTGACCACAAGGCTGGTGCTGGTGCCGTAGTTGTCGTTGCCGTAGATGCCGCCGCGCACGAAACTGTCGGCGATGGCGGCAACCTGCCGGACGGGCGCATTAGCCTGGGTCGGGTCGGCAACGGAGACTTCGATCTGTCCGGGAGCTTCCTTCGCGATGACGGCGGCCTGTCGGTCGCACGTGATGTAGCTCACCGTTTTCGGCGCGTCTTGCCAGAAGTTGACGGCGGTGATGTTGAGGTTAGTTTCGCGGACAGCTTGCGCGGCGGCGGAGTTTTCCAGAATCGTGATGTGCGGGCTGGCGGCGTAGGCGGCTGTCTCGGCGGCGGTTTTACCCGGTAACAGCACGTAGGCGTAGGTCGCATCGGCGGGATTGACGCCGTGGTCGAACCAGAGGGTCAGGTAGTGGCGCGTGATGAGGTTGGTGGAGCCGTTGTTGTTGATGTCGCGCCACGATCCGGTGCGGGCCTCGCGCAGGCCGTTAACCGTCGCGCCGCCGGGGAAGTAGTAGGCAATGTCGTTGCCGGGCGCATTGCTGGCCAAGTGAATCCAACTCACGCCCGCCATTTGCTCCGACCAGCCTGGCGTCGCCGGCTTGGCGATGCCATTGACGGTGAGCGCGTTGTTGCCGCCGGTGTTGAGCTTGCGATTCTCGACGATGGTTTCGATGGCGCGGCCGTCGCCGCTGGTGATGCCGCTGCCGAGCGCCACAATTTCGTCGTCGAACATGAACCACGACTTCTTCGCCACGAGCGAGCCATAGACCGAATCAAGACTCATGCCCGCGACGCCATAGAGGCCGCCAATCTCCGCGCCGCCGACCCAGCTCTGCGAACTGTAACTGCCCTGGCCCTGGCCGTCGGTCAGCGGAAGTGTGTCCACCGTGGTGCCGGGCAGGCGGTATTTGTTCACGGTGGGCCAGAAGCCGTCGGAGAACTGCTTGAGGTCGCCGTTGTAGAGATAAGTCATGCCGTCGGCGGTATACCAGCCCTTCAAGTTCTCCCCGTTGATGGACTCGTAGTTCTTGATCCGCGTCGAGAACATGCTCAACCCAAAGCCAAAACCGGGCCGCAGGTGGACGACGCGGTCCATCTCTGGAAACTGCCGGTGCGCCACCAGCTCGTCACGCGGCGTGATGCCGGCGTCGTCGCGGATGGCCTTGGCCAGCAGCAGCAGGTTGATGTTGCCGATGTTGCCGATGAAGTTGCGATAGGTGTCCTGCTGCATCCAATACTTGAGCATCCGCTTGTAGGCCAGCGCGTCGTCGGGCGGCGCGAGCTGTGTCCAACGCAGAAGCGACTGCATGATCCCGTGGCCCTCGGCATGGTCCTCGCCACTGCGCGCGATGCCGCGTCCGCGCACCATGTCCATGCACGCGCCCTTGTAGATGAACGGCTCGTAGGCTTCCGAGACCCAGCGGAAAGCGTTGCTCTGGGCCGGGTCGGTCACTTCCCACGTTGAGCCTTTCAGCAGATACATCGTGTTGCCGAGGTCCTTCAGCAGCGCCGAGCCGTAGCCGCCGTTGTAGGGAAACGCCGTGTGCTGGATGAATGAGCCGTCCACGTGGAAACCCTCAAACCACGTGTAGGGGAACACCGGGCTGAGGCCGTCGCGGGCCAGCGCGAGCTTGGCGGGGTCCTTCACGATGACGCCGCGCACCGCTACGACGACGGCGGTGTAGGTGCGGTTGGCGGCGGTGTAGGCAGGCGCGGGCGTGAAACGCTCGACCGCGGCCATGTAGCTGGCGATCTGCGCGGGCGTCAGCGCGTCGTAGAGCNGCACGACGATGTCGTTGAGCTGCTGCGGCGCGCCGATTTCCCAATCCCACCAATTGGCGTATTGGACGGAAGTCTCGTTGTAACGGTTCGCATACATCCAATCCAAACCAACGATGATGTCGCTCAGCAACGCGGCATTGTTTTGAAGCGACGAACCATGTGTGGCCCACGCCAGCGCCATCGCTCGCAGCCGGCCGTAGCTGGAGGTGATGTGGGCGGAGATGTTCATGCTGGCCAGATCGCTCCAGAGATAGGTCCGCGACGGCGACTTGTCCATGCTGTTCCAATGGGACTGCGCGGTGCTGGTGATGCTGTTGATGCGCGGCGCTATGTCCGGATCGGCCGGGTTGTAATTCGAGCCGCCAGTGATCATCTCGCGCCATTTGAGCCGCAGCGCGTCCATCTCGCCGTCGTTGACGATGGTCAGCGTAAACTGTTGTGCCGCGCTGACGCCGAGCGCATCGGTGACGCGCGCGGTGAAGTTGAACGTGCCGCCCTCGGTCGGCGTGCCGCTGAGTTGGCCCGACGGACTCAGGCTCAGGCCGCGGGGCAGCGAGCCGCCGATGAGCGACCACGTGTAAGGCACGGTGCCGCCGCTGGCGGAGAGCGTTTGCGAGTAGGCGCTGTTCCATGCGCCGCCCGGCAGGGTCTCGCCGGTGTTAATGATGACACCGACGGTGATGCTCACGGGACTGGAAGTCGTCGTGGCAAACTCGTCGTCGGTGGCGCGGGCGGTGAGGGTGTAGCGGCCTTGCGGGACGTTGGTCCAGAGCAGGATGTAAGGCGGCGCGTTGGTCTCGCCGAGCTTGGTTGGGCCGCTGAAAAACTCGACTTTCGTGATGGCTCCGTCGCTGTCACCCGCCGCCGCTTCGATCAAGATGTTGGCGGGCGGCGGGCTGAAGCCTGCGCCGCTGGCCGGGCTGGTGATCTGCACGGCGGGCGCGGCGTTGGCATAGGTCGCGATCTCATACCATGGGGTTTGGTATTCGCGTCCGATAACGAACGTGGCTTTGCCGCCGACATCGGCGACGGGCACGCTCGCTTTGCGCGCGCCGTTGGTGTCGAGCGCCCAGACGCTGAGATGCCGCGCCGGCCATGCCAGCGAGACAGTGGCGGGGATGCTCTCCATCAGGGTCGGTGCGCGGCCCCAGTTNGTGCTGGTGATCATCGAGGTCGCGTTGGTCGGCCCCATGCCCGCGCTCCAGATCTGGCGGTGGTTGTCGCTGTAGCCCGACGCGGTCAGCAGGATGCGGCTGCCCGGTCCTTGGAAACCGGGGCCGTCGCGAACCAGCAGCGACAGGCTGCACCAATGATTGCTCTGCATCGTCGCGCCGGGTGTGACCACAACACCGTGGCCGAGGTCGAAAGTCTGCTGGTTGGCCGCGCCGATGAGGGCTTTGGCAAGCGGCGCGCGCAGCACCATGAGCGACCGTGCGGTGTCCCACGTCAACTCGCCCGTGTCGCTGATGAGGCTGGTGGCGTTGGTGTCGCGCCACGGGGCGACAACCTGCGCGACCGCTCCGGTGCCGATGCTGAGCCGCTGCCGCATCGCGAGCATGCCGTCCATGCCGAAGTCGGTCGTGCCCAGCGCGGCGTCGGTTATGCCCACCCGATCCCTTGCGATGTCGAGGGGGACCGTCACCGTCGCTTCCCGCGCGGCTGTTGCCACATCGCCGCGGCGCATGATCGCTGCGGCGAGCGGATAGGTGACCAGTTTCGACGGCTGACGGCCGGTATGGAAATAGCTGCTGAAATAGCCGCAAGCCCAGTTAGTGTCGTCGAGGTAGTCATAGGTAAAAATCGCGTCCCAGTCCTGCAACGCCGCGTAAGCCGCCAGCACTGGATAGGTTTCGGCGTCGAAGGTGTTCGGCGCGGGATGGTTGTATTCGGTGCACACAAACGGCTTGCCAGCCACGCGCGTCGCAGCGCGGTCGGGGATGGTGCCGCCGTCGGGCCGGCCGGTCATCGGCACGTTGCGGATATACCAGTTGTTGGCGTCCCACGGCGCGCCGGGAAACACCGGATGCTGCCAGTAAGCGTGGCAGTCCAACACGTCGAGTTCAGCCTGCAACGGCGCGGGACTGTAACTGGTCTGCGTGCCGATGATGAGCGACTTCGCGCCGAGTGTGTGGCGGATGTAGTCGCGCATCCCGGTCCAGTAGTTGCGCTCGGTGTCCCAAAGAAACTGCATCCAGTCGCGCTGCGCGGCGCGGCTGCGCAAGCTGAACTGGTCCTTGCGGATAATGTTGACGTTGCCGAGCGTCTCGCCCGCAGGCAGGCCAATGCCCGGCACGCCGGGCCTCACCGAGTGCGATGCGAACCACACCTTGCCGGTTTGCGAGGCGAGGCTGGTCATGTTCAGGCGGGCCTGCGGCTCGTCGGCGGGCGACGTGATGATGACGGTGTGCTGCTGCCAGTTGGTGCCAAGCGACACGTTCACGCTGCCGCGGCTGGCGTAGGGCGAGACCTGCTGGATGAAACCGACCGACATGGTGCGCGGCGTTTCGCTCTTCGCCCAGAAATTGATTGTGTAAGCCTGTCCGTTGGTCAGTCTCAGGCCCGTTTGGTAATACTGCACGTGCCAGCTCTGCGAGCTGTTGGTCAGCACGTTGATCTGCAGCGCGTTGCTGCCATCGGGCGCGCTGTTGGTGAGCAACTGCTGCGTCGCGCCGGCCGGACTGACGACCTGCAATGTCCACGGCGAGACGAAGCCGGCGGCGAAGTTGCCGTTGGTGAGCATCTCCGGGCCGTTGTTGCCTTCCGCCCACGCCGAGCTGGGGCCGAGCAACGCGTTACCGGTTTTGAGAGAGAAACCGGCAAACCACACGCGGCCCGTCTGCACGCCGAGGCCGATGATGTCGAGTCGCGCGTTGGTGTCGGTCGCGCTCGGCGTCAGGACCGTGGTGAACCGTTGCCATTCCGTCGTCAGCGCGATGCCGCTCTCGCACAGCGACGAGCCCGGCGCATGGTCTTGCGTAAAGGCGACGCTGATCGCGCGCGGCGCGTCGGCCTTCGCCCAAAACGTGACCGTGTAGGGCTGGCCGCCGGTGAAGGCGCGCCCGTTTTGGTAAAGCTGCACGGCGCTCGGCGCGGCATCGGCGGCGGTGACGTGGACCTCCAGCGCGTTGCCGCCGTCGGGCGCGCCGCCGGCGACGATCTGCTGCGAGGCGGCGGCGGGCGCGTTGACTACGAGGTTCCACGGGGCGGCGAAACCGGCGGCGAAGTTGCCGTTAGTGAGCGTCTCGTTGCCGTAGGACGTGCCGGCGGCGGGCGCCCAAGCGGCCTCCAGCGCGGCGTTGTTGGTGTATTTGGCGGCGAGCCAGGCGTTCCATTGCGCCTTCAGTTCATCCATGTAAATCGCGGGCAGGTTCGTGTTGAACGTGCCGGAGTGCCACTGGTGGATGAGGCCGTTTTCATTGTTGATCTCGATGAACGCGACGGCCGGTTCGTCGGCGTAGCGGTTGCCGGTGTAGGCGTTGACGTGGGTGAGCAGGTCGCTGGCGTATTCCTGCTGCAAGGCGATCATGCCGGGCATGTAGTTGTCAATGCCCTTGAAGTAGTTCGGCGCGGAGTTGGTGATGTAGCCGGGGTAGTAGCGGCCCACGTGGAGGTTGAGGTTGGCATAGATGCCGCGACTTTTGAGTTGCGCGATGAAGAGATCGAGCTTGTCCAGACGGTCGGCATCGAGGGCGCGGCGGTAACGGGGATCGCTGCTCGGCACGTTGACGAAGATGCCGCGCGGCGCCGGGCTGCTGTCCATGTGATGAAACCGGACGCAGTTGACGCCGAGCTTGGCCAGGTGCGCCGCGAGCTTTTCCGCCGCGTCGTGCGGAGGGAAACAGGCCTCGAAGACGCAGTTGACGCCGAAGAAGCGGATTGGCGTAGCGCCCGCGTAGAGGTGCCCGTTGGTGGCCGTGATCCATGTGCTGGCAGGGCCGGACGACAGCCCGCTCATGTCGGTGACCGTGCCGGTGCTGGCGTCGTCCCAGGGGATCACGAACGGGAAGCGGCGGTAGGCGAAGAGGTTGGTGGTGGCGGTGGAGATGTTCCCGGCGGCGTCGTAGGCGGAAACGGCATACTCGTAGGAGCGGTATTTGTCGAGCGGGCCGGCGTCGCTGAAGTTCGTGGAAACGGTCGTGCCCAGCAGCGCGCCATCGCGAAAGACCCGGTAGCCCGCCACGCCAACGTTGTCGGTCGAGCCGCTCCAGCTCACCAGGGCGGAGGTCTCGCTGGTTTCCAGCGCAGAGACATTTTGCGGCACCGTCGGCGGCGTGGTGTCCTGCGCAAGAGCGGCCCCGGCCAACAGTAACGAAAAACGTCCTGCCGCGAGAACACTTCGCCGCGTCCAAAGCATGCGCTGCGGTTTGTTTTCAGCCATACCAAGAACCCATACGCGAATCCCACGCCTGCAAAAGGCGCTACCTGCGGCGCGCGACGATTTGGTGCTCCTGCCGCAGTTTGACCACCGAATCGGGAGGGCAGACACCGCGCCAGTTCAGCGTTGGATAGAGCACGCTATGGCGGCCAATGATCGAGCCAGGGTTGAGCACACAATTACACCCGATGTCCGCGAAGTCACCGACAACCGCGCCAAACTTCCGCAGACCGGTGTCCATCTTGCGGTCCCCGCAGACGACCGTGACGTTGGACTTCAGCGACTTGAGGTTGGAGCAAATGACGCCCGCGCCAAGGTGGGCGTTGTGGCCGAGGATCGAATCGCCGACGTAGCTGAAGTGAGGCACCTGCGCGCCGTTGAACAACACGCAATTCTTGAACTCGCACGAGTTGCCGAGCACGCAACCATCGCCGGCGATCACGCCGCCGCGCACATACGCCCCGGCCCGAACCTCGCAGTTCCGACCGATGAAGGCCGGGCCGCGCACGACCGCTCCGTGTTCAATAGTCGTCCCCTCTCCGACAAAGACGTCGTCAGATACAAACGGCGCGCCGAGCAGCCGCGCGTGATGGCCGCGTTTCGCTAGGCAACGCAGAAACTCTTTGATGCGCGGCAGCGCCTGCCACGGAAACTCGCAGCCGTCGAACAACGCCGCGTGCTCGAACTGGCTGAGGTCCAAGAGATCGGTTGTGCGAATCATGCGCCCTAAGCTTTTACGCCAACCCTCCCGCCGACACAAGCCGCGCGTTGTCGCATTCGAGGATGGAGAAAACTCGCGGGCAAAAAAAATGGAGCGAGCGATGGGATTCGAACCCACGACATTCACCTTGGCAAGGTGACGCTCTACCAGCCTGAGCTACGCTCGCTTCCGAAAGCCGGGCCCATCCTAGCCGAAAATGCCGCCCGCGCAAGCCCGAATTTGGCTCGAACGCTTTTAAGT
>JAOACV010000789.1 GCA_026417675.1 Verrucomicrobiia bacterium | reverse complement strand
AGAGACAGGCAATCGTGTTGACCGCCCTCAACGCCAGCTACGCCCAGTGTGGCGGCGGCGGGTGCTCCATCAGCGGGGCTAAGGCGGATGTCTCATGCCCCTGCGGGCCGTGCGGTGCGGCGCTGGACAAGATGCAGTTGACCGATGAACAGAAGGAGAAACTGGCAATCCTGACGGCGGATTGTTCCAAGGTGGAGTGCCCCAAGGCCATGCGTGGCAAGTTCTGCGCGGGGCTGAAGGAAATCCTCACGCCCCAACAACTGAACCAAGTCAAGGCCGCGTGCAAGAAAGCCGGCGTGGACTGTCCGATGTTCTCCGGCGGCTGCAAAGCCGGGAGCTAAAAACAACCGGCCAACTCGAATCGCGGAGAGGCGGCGGGATCATCCGCCGCCTTTCCATTTGCGCGATGGCCAGAGCGGACCTTGCGCTTGCAACGGCAACGCCCGACGTGCGAAATTGGGCGCCGGCAACCGCAACCAAACCACAGGAGTCAACATGCTGAGTCGCTTTTGTTTCGCCGTCGCGCTGGTCGTGCCTGTTTTCTTCACGCCCGCCACGCGCGCCGGGGATAAGGCCGCCGCGGCGATCACGGTGGTTCTTGGCGCACAGACGCGCGAGATTGCGCCGCTGGTGGGGGAACTGAAGGACAAGCGGGAGCACAAGATCCTCGGCCTGACATTCTGGGAGGGGGAACTTGTCGGTCGTCGGGTGGTGATCACACGCACCGCATCGGGCAAGGTCAATGCCGCCGTGTCGGCCGCGCTGGCCATTGACCACTTTCATCCCAGCGAAGTGCTCGTCACGGGCGCGGCGGGCAGTTTGAACTCGGAGTTGAAACCGTGCGACGTGGTGATCGCCGCCAAGACCGTCCAGCACGATTCGGTGCGACACCATTCGTCGGGGGTGGATCGGCGCGGCGCGCGCAATCCGATCACCGGCCAGCGCAACCCGGTTTTCCTGGAAGCCGCGCCCCGATTGCTCGACTTGGCCAAGCGCGCGGCGACGAAAACCGATTTCATCCCCATGTCCGGCGATGACGCGCAGTCCTCGCCGACCGCCGTCCGTGTGGTCACCGGCACCGTGGCCACGGGCGACGCGTTCGTGGAGTCCGGCGAGAAACGCAAAGAGCTGCGCAACGCGCTCCAAGCCGACGCGGTGGAGATGGAAGGCGCTGCGGTCGCGCAGGTGTGTCACCAATTCGGCGTGCCCTGTCTGGTCATTCGTTGCGTCAGCGACACGGCGGACGAGACCGCCATGGCCGACTTCGAGACCTATGCCGCGGCCGCCGCCGCCAACGCCGCGCGGCTGGTTTATGGAATCATCCGCGAACTAGCCGGGGCCGGGTGCGCTCCGCGGCCGTAGAGCGGATGTTCGCAGCCGTTCGCCGGCGTTCCTCAGACGTTTCCCAAGGCTATCTGCGCAGCCGTCAGGGTCTCGCCAGCCGGCATGGCGGTCGCCGCGGGTTGTTCCACGCGCGGCAGACCCAGCGACAGCGTCGCATTGGGGGTGTCTTGCGAGGTCGTATGGACGGTGACGTGGCGGGCGCCCAGCTTGTCCAGCGCGCCAGCCACGGCAGCACGGGCGAGTTCCGGACGGTTGCAATCGCGGCTGAGGTGGCAAAGGAAGA
>JAOACV010000788.1 GCA_026417675.1 Verrucomicrobiia bacterium | reverse complement strand
GCTGGCTTACTCTGGCGGCGGTTGTAAACCGCCGGTCCTTGAAGAATCGGGCCCGGCCCGCTGATTTCAACTGCGTTTTATTCCGTGCAATCCATGCGTGGTCTTTGGTAGAAAAAACGGCCGCGCTTGCAATGAAAGGAACAACCATGTTGCGAATAACAAACCAGTTGACCCGACGACAGTTTCTCAAATCCGCCGCGCGGGCCGGCGCGGCGCTGGCGCTACCCAATGTCATCCCCGCCTCCGCGCTCGGGCTGAACGGCGCGGTAGCGCCCAGCGAGCGCATCGTGCTCGGTGCCATCGGCATCGGCGGACGCGGGGCCTATGTGCTTGGATGTTTTCTGGAGGAAGAGGACGTGCAGTTCGTAGCTATCGCCGATGTCAAGGCCGAGCGCCGCAAGGCCGTCAAGGAGCGCGCCGACGCCAAGTATGGCAACACCAACTGCGCCATGTATCGAGACCTGCGCGAACTGCTGGCCCGACCCGACATTGACGCAGTGCTGATCGCCACGGGGCCGAACTGGCACGCGCTGGCCTCGATCATGGCCGCCAAGGCGGGCAAGGACGTGTATTGCGAGAAGCCCTGCGCCAAGACCATCATGGAGAGCCTCGCGCTGGCAGAGGCGTTTCGGCGCACGGGCTGCATCTTCCAAGCCGGCACCCAGCGGCGGAGCCTGCCCAATTTTGGTTTCGCTGTCGAACTGGCCCGGCGCGGACGGCTCGGAAAACTTACGACGCTTCACGCGCATCCGATGGGGTTGAACACCGTGCCTAGCGGCTGGTTGCCGGAGGACCCGGAACCGCCCAAGGAGGACGGCGATTGGGACCTCTACCTCGGCCCGGCGGCGTGGCGACCCTTCAACAAGACGTTGTTCGCGCGCGGCGGCAGCTTCGAGAAAGGCGGTGGTTTCATGGGCGGTCCCGGCGGCGGCGGCTGTTTGGAGTGGGGTTCGCATTGTGTGGACCTTTGTCAGTGGGCCAACGACGCCGATACGACGGCGCCTGTGGAATACTGGCCGCAGGACGGACAGTTGCACGCCCGCTACGCCAACGGCGTCAAGCTCGTCGTGCGTAACGAAGGCTGGTTGCCCGCCATCGGCTCCTGTCCCGTCCGCTTCGAGGGCACGGCCGGTTGGGTCGAGACCGGCGATAGCGGCGATCTCTACACCAGTTCACCCGATTTGCTCGTTGGCCGGCGCGCCAAAATCTCCGGCTATCCGGCGAACCTGCACGTCCGCAACTTCCTCGACTGCATCAAGTCGCGCGCGCAGACGCGGGCCAATGCCGACGCGGCCTGCCAGACGCACATCGCCTGCAACGCCGGCAACATCGCGCTTTTCCTCAACCGCAAGGTCATCTACGACCCCAAGAAAAACGAGTTCATCGGCGACGAAGAGGCTAACCGTCTCCGCTCCGAGGCGCTGCGCGAGCCGTGGAGGATCTGACGGTCCGTGACTCGTGGCTCGTGACTCGTGATTCGCGGGCTGGCTGCGAATGATCGAGCAACGAGTTGCGGATCACGAGCCCCAAATCACGAATCACGCATTACGAGTAGTGGACAACACGATATGAAAACAAACCTCCGTCTCCTTAACCACTGCGCCAGGTTATTTGCGACCCTTCCACTTGCTGCAC
>JAOACV010000787.1 GCA_026417675.1 Verrucomicrobiia bacterium | reverse complement strand
CACAAACACCACGGCACACGCGCCAGCTCGGGCCGCCGCGACTGCGCGGCCAGGTCGTCCAGCGCGCGCAGAAAAGTCTTGTCTGAGCCGTTGCGCGGGTCGCACCACAACCGGCAGTTGTCCTTCTCGCCCTGGTGATACGACGGCCCCAGCAGCGCGCAATCCCACTTTCTGGCCAGCGCCTGCCAATGCAGGTCATACGCCGCCGTTTCTCCGCCCTTGCAAGCGCCCGCACCGCAGCCGTGTTGATGCACAATGACCCCGCGCAACGTCTTCGCGCCATCAGGAATCCACATTCTGTAGGTCACGCCGAGTTGAAGCTCGTTGGTCCGCGCCGACGGCGGATAGCTGACCTCGAAATACCGCCCCGCGGCGCCGGCGGAGGTAGCCAGACCGAACGTGGCCAATGCCGACAGAAAGATGCGTGTGAGGTTCCTCATACATTGACCGTAGCCGACAGCCGGACCGAACACACGGCTAAAATGGGAGTGCCGCAGGCCGGCTCGCCGCAAGCGTCGCGTTTTCCGGTGCTGCTCAGCGTTCAAGCCTGGCACGATCGAGGTCGCAGGCCAGCCATTGCGGAAGCCTTTCGGACTTTCCCGCCCCGGGGCCGCCAAGGCAGCAGGGATCTTTCGGTGCGCGGCGCAAGAAAGAACTTTGCAACCTTCCGACGGCTGACTAATCTGCGCGCAGGGACATGACGCGCGCGCAGGCTGAGAAACGAATCGCCGAACTTCGTGAGCAGATACGCCATCACGACCATCTCTACTACGTGCTGGCGCAGCCGGAGATTTCCGACTTCGACTACGACAAGCTCTTCGCGGAGTTGAAGAAGCTCGAAGCGGAGTTTCCCGACCTCGTCACGCCTGATTCGCCCACCCAGCGCGTCGGCGGCGCGCCGGCGAAGGAATTCAGGTCCGTGCGACACGCGGTGCCGATGTTGTCACTGGAGAAAGCGGAGGCGCTGGCCGACCTGCGGAAGTTCGACGCGGACATTCGGAAACAACTCCCACATGAGAAGATCGCCTACGTGCTGGAGCCGAAGATTGACGGCGTCTCCATCAGCGTCCGCTACGAAAACGGCCTGCTGACCCTCGGCGCCACGCGCGGCGACGGCGAAACCGGCGACGACATCACGGCCAACATCAAGACCATCCGGGCCATCCCGATGCGCTTGCAAACGGCCAGACCTCCCCGGTTGCTGGAGGCGCGCGGCGAGGCCTACATGCCGCTGGAGGCTTTCCAGAAGCTCAACGACCGCCTGCGCGAGGCCGGCGAGAAAACCTTTCCGAACGCCCGCAACGCCACCGCCGGCACGCTCAAGCAACTCGATCCGCGCATCGTCGCCAGCCGTCCCTTGAGCGCGGTGTTCTACGCGGTCGGCCAGGTGGACGGCCTTGAGTTCGCCACGCACGCCGACGTGCTGACGGCGTTGAAAAAGCTCGGCCTACCGACGCCGCGCCATTGGTGGTTGTGCGGCGACATGGAGGAGGTGCTGCGCCGCTACGAAGAGTCCGTCATCAGTCACGGCGACGAATCGAAGGATCTGCGCACGCAGGTTCCCTACGAACTGGACGGCATTGTGGTGAAGGTCAACAGCCTCGATCAGCAGCGGCGCATTCCGCCCAAGGCGCGC
>JAOACV010000786.1 GCA_026417675.1 Verrucomicrobiia bacterium | reverse complement strand
CCTCAAGCTGACACAGGGCCATCGCTATCGTGCGAGCTTCTGGGTTCGGGCGGACGCAGCACGAAAGTTACACGTCGCGTTCTATCGGCCGGGCGAGCATTACGTCCACTTGGGCGGGCCAAGCGGCGTCTTCGAGTCGCAGATCAAGCTGGCCGCCGGGGCGGGCGTTGATTTCGTCAGTTTCCCCATCCCTATGCCGTGGCCGAAGCCAGGCGTGGAGACGGATTGGTCGGGCGTGGACGCGGCGTGCTCGACGGTGCTGAAGGCGAACCCGAAGGCGTTGTTGCTGCCGCGCATGGGCATGGACCCGCCGCCGTGGTGGCGCGAGGCGCATCCGGGCGACGTGATGCAGTGGGAGAATGGCCGGCGCGACCGCGGCGTGGTGGCCTCGCCGCGCTATCGTCGCGACGCGGCGCAGCGCCTCGCGGCGTTGATCGAACACCTGGAGGCGAAATTCGGCGAGCATGTGGCCGGCTATCATCCGTGCGGTCAGAACACGGGCGAATGGTTCTACGCCGACACGTGGCAACGACCGTTGAGCGGCTACGCGCCGACGGACCTCGTTGCGTGGCGCGAGTGGCTGAGAGCACGCTACCGCACTGACGCCGCCTTGCAGCAAGCGTGGGGCAGTCAAGCGGGGGCGGCCTGTAACCGCCCCGCTGAAACGGCGCTTCAAAATCCCCGGCCCTTGCCGGTGACGCTGGACACCGTGACGGTGCCGGTGCCGGCCGCGCGCCACGTTTCGCCCGCGGGCGTGTTTCGTGATCCGGCGACGGAACGGGCGTTGATTGACTTCGCAGAGTTTCAACAGGAGGCGATGGCGGATTGCGTGATCGAACTTGCGCGGGCCGCGCGGAACGCATCGCGCGGCAAGAAACTCGTCGTGTTTTTCTACGGCTACGTTTTTGAATTCGGTCCGGTGCAAACGGGGCCGGCGGTGTCGGGCCACTACGCGCTGCGCCGCGCGCTGAACTGCCCGGACATTGACGTGCTTTGCTCGCCGATTTCCTACTTCGACCGCGGCCTGGCCCAGAGCGCGCCCTCGATGACCGCCGCGGAGAGCGTCGCGCTCGCCCGCAAGATGTGGCTCAACGAGGACGACACGCACACGTATCTGGCGACGGGAACGCCGCCGGGGTCGCGCGACCACGTGGACACGCTGGAGGACACCAACAAACAACTGGTCCGCAACGTCGCGCAGGAGGCGTTGCGCAACTTCGGCACGTGGTGGATGGACCTCGGCGCGACGGGATGGTTCAACGACGCCGGCATGTGGGCGATGATGGCGCGACTGAAGCCGCTCGACGAAGCGATGCTGAGGAAACCGGCGCCGTTCCGCCCGCAGGTCGCGGCGGTGATTGACGAGCGCGCCATGTGCCGCGTCGCGCCGGCCGGCACGCAGGTGACGCGGCCGTGCGTCTATGAGGCGCGCGCGCCGTTGGGCCGGATGGGCGCGCCTTACGGCCAATACCTGCTCGACGACGTGCTGGCCGGCCGCGTGAAGGCAAAACTCTACGTGCTCCTGAACGCATGGTCGCTGTCGGCTGCCGAGCGCGCCAAGCTGCTGAAAGTTACGCGCGGCAGCGCGAAGGTTTGGTGCTATGTGCCGGGATACTACGATGGGGATCGGCCCTCACC
>JAOACV010000785.1 GCA_026417675.1 Verrucomicrobiia bacterium | reverse complement strand
CCTTCAATGTTACCGGACCGAGCAGGCCGGACGGAAGCAAGGAATCATCCTTTCTCCACGCCTTCCATGTGGTGAACGTTTTTCGCCCGCTTATTCGCGGCGCGCGATTCACAAACCAGTCCGGCAGCCGCTTCAGCATCATACCGGGCGTGAATTCGCAATCTTCCGGCAGTTGTTCGTCACCGATGAGACGGTTTGGCCAAAGGTTGACGATTTTCACTTCGAGTGTGTTCTCGCCAGCCTTGACGTAAGTGGTGATGTCCGCCCGGAACGGCGGCTTCCAGAGAATGCCGAGATCGTGCCCGTTGAGCTTTGCTCGGCCAATGACCTGAACATCACCGAGATCAAGATAGAGTTTCCGTTTCCCCACCAAGAGATTGCCGGGCACGGAAAAGGTCTTCCGATAAAGTGCGCTCCCGGAAAAATACCTGATCTGCGGATCACTGTGTTCCGGCCAAGAAATGAGTTTCTCAAATGTCACTCGCTCCGGCGCGCCCCAGCCCGGCGCGAAACTTACATCCCACGGACCGGTCAACGTCAACACCGTCTGCGGCTGCGCAGTCTGCGGCGTGGTCCGGGCTGTTTGTGTTGTGGGCTTGCGGAAGACAACGAAAACTGAACCGGCCGGATCGAACGAAATCGGAACCGTGGTCCGTCCACCGCTCGTGGACCAGTCCGGGGAACGCTCAATTGTGCCACTATCGGGATGGAAGAATTCCGGCTCACGACCGCTGACGCGGAAAGCGCACTGGGCAAACACCGGTTGTTTTGATTTTGACGCAACAAAGTAGATGTCGGTCTCGTCTTCAATCCGATGCGCGTAATTGATTTCGGCTTCAGCTTGGTATTCAAAATCTGGAGGGCAACCAATCGCTTTTAGCACTTCCTCAACACTCTTGCCGCAAAACACGCGCCCCTTGCCGAATCTGTTCTCGAACACCGTTTTCCCGTCACAAGCGCCCCACACTTCGTCAGCAATTTGTCTCAACTCGGTCTCCGACGCTGGATATCCCACAAGTCCGAGCGTTCGCCGTGGTCTGCATCCCAAGATGATCGCTCCTTGCGAGACGAGGGACCGAATTTTGCGGGCTGTTTCGAGCGTCATCGCCTCGGCCTCTTTCNGCAGCACCAACAAGCGATAGCTCATCCCATGCGGCAAAGTCAGCCGCCCGTTTTGAACCTTCATCTTGGCCAAAATGATCGGATGAATTAGGTCGTATTGGTAACCTCGTGGAATCTCTGCCGACTTCACATAATCGGGGATTTCTTCTCCGGTGAACCATGCAATATCGGCGCACCACTGGCCACGCTGGAGCAAGAACTGACAGCGAGAGAGATAGGTTATCCACGCTGAGGCTTCCTCCCACCACGTCACTGTGCGTTCAAAATGGATGCCTGTCGCCCCCATGACCATACCCGGTGCCACCCCCGGCCACGGTTGCAGCGCGTAGCGGTGAATGATGAATTTGTTGATACCGGAACAAAACCGCTCATCGCCCACTGCCTTCATGGAAAATGGCGATTCGCGCCAGCCCGCCTTCTCGCGGGCGCAGGTGAACGCCTCGGCAGCGAGAATCGGTTTGCCGCCGGTGTGGGCAACCGCCGACGCGGATTTCGGTCATGTCCTAACCTTCCTGTAAAAACGAAG
>JAOACV010000784.1 GCA_026417675.1 Verrucomicrobiia bacterium | reverse complement strand
GTGATTGCGGCACTCGCTGTGGTTGGGGGCGCGTTCGGAAGCATGGACAGCAAAGCGACGGAAGCGCGGCGGCAGGTGGTCATCCTGAAGGACGCGGCGATGGGAGTTGACGCGGCAACGGCGGACGCCGTCGCGGAGGCGCTGCGGCGCGAGAAGTTTGAGGTCGAGTTCCTGTCGGCGGAGGCGGTGTGTGATGTGAAAGCTCTCTCGCCTTCGAAGCACTTCCTCTACGTCATCCCGAACGCGACGGCTTATCCCGCGGCGGGAGCAGACGCGCTGGCTCGCTATCTCGGCGGCAAGGGCAGCCTGATGGTGCTCGGCACGCCGCCGTTCGAGAAGCCTGTCTGGAAACACGGGAGCCGCTGGGTGGATGGCGCGTTCGTCCGCGACGCGATGAAAAATCTGAAACCGACCCGGATGCTCTACGATTTCGACAAGGAAGCGCCGGGCAAGGCCGCCGAGTGGACTCAAAGCGGCGCCTACCGGAAACACACCGCCGCCGAGATCGTGCCGGGCGGCGCGGAAGGATCGAAGGGCTGCCTGAAGATCACCTTTGATTATGAGAGCGGCTCGCCGACCGGCATGGGCGCGAGCGCGAAACCCCAAGCCGGCACGGCGTCCAGCGGCTTGTTGTGTTTCTGGGTCAAGGGCGATGGTCAGACGGCGCGGCTCGCCGTGCGGTTGATCGAGGAAACCGAACCGCTCCAACGGGGCATCGCGGTCATTTCGATCAACAAGAACTGGACCTATCACGTGCTCCGCGCGGAGGATTTCCGCATCCGGGGCCGCGCCGATCCGTTCAAGGCGCGTCGCCTCTCGTTTGAGTTGGTGGACAGCGAGATCACCCCCTACGTGGCCAACGGCAAGCACACGGTTTGGGTGGACCAGATCGGCACCGCGCCGCATCCGTTCCCCGGCGTCAGCGAAGGGGAGCGGAACCTGTTTCCGCTGATCGAGACAGTGTCGCCGGCCTACAAGATGTATCCGCTGACGAACGTCGCGTCGTTGAGAGTTGTCGGCGACGAGACAATGAAGCTGCCGGCCGTTGCGACCGCGGCGTCGTGCTATGCGCGGCCCGAAGGGAAAGGTTTCGAGCGCGGCTACAAGTGGCGCTGGATTCCGTTGGTGCGGGCCTTCGACAAGGACGGCGTCGAGCGCGGCACGGCCGCATGGATGTTGTTGCATCAAGCGCCGCTGTCGGAGGGGCCGGCGTTTGCGGATTCTGTGCGGCGGCTTATCGGCGCGAACATCGCGAGCGTTCCTGTCGCCGCGGAGGGCTCGGTGGTGGCTGCCTGCACCATCAGCGACTCCGCTGCATTGAAGGAGATGGCCCGCACCGGTTTCTTCGGCAACATGGCCCGGCGGATTTCCGATGGCGTGTTTCTCTCGCACGCCGGCTCGGAGCAGTTCTCCTACTGGCCCGGCGAGAAGGTCCGGCTCGGCGCGGTGGCGGTCAATCATGGCGCGCAAACGGCGACCGTTGGCGTTCGCATCCGCGTGAAAAGCGGCAAAAACACGGTCTTTCAGAAGGAATCGAAGCTGACGATCAAGCCAGGCGGTTCCGCGACGGCGAAGTGTGAGTGGGCGCCGAAGAAGTTCGACAGCCAAAGCTACGTCGTGACGACGGAGTTGCTGCGCGACGGCAAGGTGATTGATG
>JAOACV010000783.1 GCA_026417675.1 Verrucomicrobiia bacterium | reverse complement strand
TTGTTGCTGTTGTATTGGAGGACGGATTTCGTAGATTCCCACGAGATCATGCGCTGGACAATGGGCAGCCTCGCGGTGACGGACTTCGGCCCCGTCTGGCGCGCGGGGATGTTCTTCGCGGCCGGTTGTCTGGTGCTGCTGGCCGTGACGCGCCCGCTGAACTTGCTGGCCACCGGCGAGCCGGCCGCGCACAGCCGCGGGGTGAACGTGCGCCGGCTCAAACAGGTCATTTTCTTCGGCGCGTCGGTGTTGACGGCGGCCGTGGTGGCCATCAGCGGGCCGATTGGTTTTGTGGGCATCATCGTGCCCCACACGGTGCGGCTGCTTTTCGGCGCCGACCACCGCGTGGTGATGCCCTGCTCGCTGCTGCTTGGCGGCGGTTTCATGGTGGTTTGCGACACGCTCTGCCGCTCGATCATGCCGCCGCTGGAGCTGCCTGTGGGCGTGCTGACCGCATTGCTGGGCGGCCCGTTCTTCATCTGGCTATTGCGCCAGGAGAAGCGGCAGAGCTTTGGTTGAACTGCCCGGTAAAAAGGCCGACGGCGTTGCGAAGGCACCGCAGCGTTTCAGGACGAGATCGTCGTGCGAAGGCCGGCCACAACGGCGTTTTCATGGGCTGTGGAGCCGCCGGGATGAAAGTAGTATTGAAAAACGGGCTGCAACGTCCAGCACGGCGCCAGCGTGAGTTGGTAGGTGACCTCTAACGACAGTTCGTAATCGGGGATGGGACCTTCTTGCAGATTGTTGGGCGTGCCGCCTAACGCGATGATGGCGTTTGCGTCGCGCTGGGCATCGCGGAGGCTGTCGCTGACGCGGCAATAGTTCACTGCGACACCGATGGTGTCGTCATCACGTGTGGGGAAAAGACCCTTGTAGGTTAGGCCGCCTGCAGCGTAGAAATCCATTGTGTTGCAGGCGTCACACATCCACGGCGCAACCCGAACGTAAAGACCCAGCCCCTCATCCGTGCCTTCTTTCTCGCGGAAAACCACCTGGTCAATGTTGAAATAGATGCCACCGTTGCTGCGGCAAGTCCGGGCTATGCCGCTGGAGGCCACGCCCGACAGCGTGCCGTCATCTTCGAGGCTCAGGCCGTTGCTATCCCGACGGAGATGGTCGAAAGCGCCACTGTGATACCAACCGCCGAGTTTGTAGGTGCCGACCAAACCTTTGGCGTCCTTTTCTTGGTTCAGACGGCAGGCCAACTCGACAATCACAAAAACGCCTTCTTTCTCGCTCCAAGTGAAATCCGTCCCGTGCCGGTTGAGACCGGGCGGGACATCCCCCACATCACCCTCAGCCACGGCAGCGGAGATGTCGAATGGCTCGATCGGCGTCACTTTCACGCGCACGCCGATACCCGCCACCGGATACGCCAAGCCGCCGCTGGGCACAGTCGCCGACAGAAACGCGGGCCACCCGCAAGTGCCGCTCACGAACAAAGCCGCGTAATCGCTGCAAACGAACTCCTCGTCTAAGGCCATTTGTCCTCCGCGGATGGAGAGCTTACCGTCGAAAAAACTTTGTTCGAACCACAACTCGTAAAGACGGATGGTGTGATAAGCTGAAATATTGCTCGGTTCCAAGACCATGAACCTGCCCCGATTTGATGGACACCTTGTGGGAAGTGCGCTACCAACAGGAACCATCATGCCAACGACCCAATC
>JAOACV010000782.1 GCA_026417675.1 Verrucomicrobiia bacterium | reverse complement strand
GCTAATGATGGTGACTTCGGCGCGGGCGCAGTCCAGAGCGATTGTGTTTTCACCGGCGCGCAACACGGGCACGGTAGCGAGGTGGAGCGATGACAACGGGTCGCCTTTTTCGTTGTAGTGCGTGCCGTCGCCGGTCGGTTCCAGTTCGAGGAAATCGCCGGATTTTAGCGTGACGGGGAAGGTGAGCGTTTGGCCGTTGACGGTGAGCGACGGGTTTTTCCACTCGGCGGCACGGACGGGGAGCGCCATGATGGGGCGGATGACGACTTCGGTGGTGTCGCCCGGCGGCAACTCGTTCAAGTAGAGATTGAGTTCGGAGATGTGCGCCAAGTCAAGACCGGTGCGGTAGACGCTGTATCCGGCCCTGTAAGGCCACTGGTAGTTGTGCATCTGTTCGACATCGCGCTCGCGGAACAGCAGCTCGAAGTAACGCCAACCGGTGAAATCAAGTTTCACGTAATGGTCGGAAACGCCGCCCATGAACTCGCGCGGGCTGGCCAGTTGGATGTTCAACAACGCGCCTTTGCCGTCGCCTTTCACCCAGACGCCCACGGCGCCTGTCCCAGTGATGTTCCGATACGGCGGCGGGAAGGTGAGAGTGGTTTTGGTCCACGCCCCGCGTCGCGTTGCGCTCTTGTTCTCGGCGCGCAAACAGATATTGGTGTCACCCGTCAGGCAGATTCGTTTCGGGCTGTCGTATGGAGCCGCAGAGTAGAGCGCTTCAATACGGACGGAGAGCGGCTGTTCGGCGAACGAATTCTGGGTCGTCCAGCGTTCACTGGGCGCCGTGACGCGGTGAGCAGACATTTTCACAGGCGTGAACTTCCACGCGCCGTCGCGATCCTGACGGAGCCGAAACTCGTCACCGGGCACGGCAATGCGGGCGACGGTCTGGGTGTCGAAGTAGCGCGCGAGCCGGAGGCGTTCATACCAGCCGAGAACAGTCATTTGTTTTTCAATGTGAAACGGCAGAGGTTGGCGCGTGACGTTGACGCCTTGAATGGACATGGCGGAATCGAGGCCGAGGTTTTTCGCGGCGAAATACTCCATTTCGTCGAGGAAATGACCGCGCGCCAGTGCGCTTGGTTGGCGGGGCGCCCACCAACCCATCTGCGGCTCCAACAAATCGGTCTGTCGGAACTTTTCGGTATAAGCGATGTGCCAGTCGTGAAATCGCTTGGCCGCCCAGACAGGATGATCCCACGCGCCGAGGCGCGAATGAAACCACCAGTTGTGTCGGCCCCATTCACTTGCCTCGACCAACACTTCGCCGCGCAGGCGTTTGAAGATGGCGTGCCGCATGAAATCAATGCCGTAGCGGCTCATCATGCCTTCGGAACCGTCGAAGTAAATCTGGTCGAGCCTGCAAGTGTTGAAGACATTGGCGATGCAGTCGGCCAGTTCGTCGGCGAGCGGCGAGCCGGGTTTGGGATAGAACGCGAGGTAACGCTGCTGCAAGTAATCCGCTTGCGCGCCGGCGGCGTGCGCGGCAGGCATCGTCTTGAACGCGCCCCGCTGGCATTTGGCGAAGGCATACGGCGGTTCTCTGACGACCTCGCCATACTGAACGATTTCCGAGCCGATGCGGATGGCGTTGCGGTTCTGCGACGAAGGCTGCGCCGTTCTGAGGTTCTGCCGCTTTTAGCGAAGCTGCCATCGCTGTCTCTTA
>JAOACV010000781.1 GCA_026417675.1 Verrucomicrobiia bacterium | reverse complement strand
GGTCGTATTGGTCGCTGATGACTTTGCTCGGGTCGATGAGGTTCTCGGCGAGGTCGCGGATGGTGATCTCGAATCCCGCACCGATGTTCACTGGTTCGGGGCCATCGTAACGCTCCGTGGCCTTGACGATGGCCTCGGCGCAGTCTTCGACATAGAGAAACTCGCGGCTGGCCTTGCCTGTTCCCCAGACTATCACAGAGTCCGAGCCACAGTCCTTGGCTTCGACGAACTTGCGGATGAGGGCGGGGATGACGTGGCTGGATTGCGGGTCAAAGTTGTCGCCGGGACCGTAGAGGTTGACGGGGAGCAGGTAGATGCCGTTGAGACCATACTGCTGGCGGTAGGCTTGGAGCATGACCAGCAGCGACTTTTTCGCAATGCCGTAAGGCGCGTTGGTTTCCTCCGGATAGCCATTCCAGAGGTCTTCCTCCCTGAACGGCACCGGCGTGAACTTCGGATAGGCGCAGATGGTGCTGATCTGGACGAACTTCTTCAACCCGACGCGCCGGGCGTGCTCGATCAGGTGCAGCCCCATCGCGAGGTTGGCGTAGAAGAACCGGCCCGGATTCTCGCGGTTGGCGCCGATGCCGCCGACTTGCGCGGCGAGATGAATCCCCCCCGCCCCCTGCAGGTTTGCATACATCCGCTCGACATCGCCCTCGCGGGTGAGGTCGAATTCCTTCCGTCGCGGGACGAGAATGCGTTCGTCGGGCACGCCAGCCTTGCGGAGTTGGGCTTGGACCTGCGTTCCCAGAAAGCCGGCTCCGCCGGTGACCACGATGCGTTCTTGAGGGAGGATCATTGGATGCTTTCCTCCCGCGGATTGGCGGATGGGGCAGCAGACTGGCTTGCGCGGGAGGCGCGCCGGTGGTCGTGGAGGACGCGCTCTTCCTTGGCCAACGCCAAGTCGTGCTCGGTCATCATGCGGACCAGTTCCTTGAACCGGACTTTGGGTTGCCATCCGAGCTTGACGCGGGCCTTGGTGGCGTCACCGAGCAACAAATCCACTTCCGTCGGACGGTAGTAACGCGGGTCTATCTCGACGTGCCGCCGCCAGTCGAGGTCCAGCAACCCAAAAACCTCCTCGACGAACTCCTGCACCGAATGGGTCTCCCCCGTGGCGATCACGTAATCGTCCGGCTGGTCTTGCTGCAGCATGAGCCAGATCGCCTCCACATAATCGCCCGCGAAACCCCAGTCGCGCTTGGCTTGGAGATTGCCGAGAAACAGTTTGTCCTGAAGCCCGACCTTGATGCGCGTGGCGGCGCGGGTGATTTTGCGTGTGACGAACGTTTCGCCGCGACGCGGGCTTTCGTGGTTAAACAGGATGCCGTTGCAGGCAAACATGCCGTAGGCCTCGCGGTAGTTCACCGTCTGCCAGAAACTGAAGGCCTTGGCGCAACCGTAGGGGCTGCGCGGATAGAACGGCGTGCGCTCCGTCTGCGGCGTCTCGACCACCTTGCCATACATCTCGCTGCTGGAGGCCTGATAGAAGCGCGTCTCGATCTTCGTATCCCGGATCGCCTCCAACAAGCGCAGCGTGCCCACCGCGTCCACTTGGACGGAATAAACCGGCTGGTCGAAACTGACGCGCACGTGCGATTGGGCGCCGAGGTTGTAAACCTCATGCGGCTTCACCGCCGTGAGAATCTGCCGCAGACCCGCGCCATCGG
>JAOACV010000780.1 GCA_026417675.1 Verrucomicrobiia bacterium | reverse complement strand
CGTGAGCAACACGACGCGATCGCAGCCGCGCGCTGCGCCGACGAACGCCTCGCCGGTGACAGCCGAATCCGCGTCGTTTTCCAAACAAACGGGCACGCCAAACCTCTCGCGCAACGGCGTGACGATGTCGCAGCGGTCCCAGCCTTCGAGCGTGTAGGGATTGTTGATGAGGCCGCGCTTGGGGTCCACCGGGCCGGGACAGCCGATGCCGATGCCGCAGAGGTTCGCACGGCTCCAGCCCGCCTCGTTCAGCACTTGGTTGATCGCCGTCGTGGCGCGCTCGACGAAGCGCGGAAAACCCCGTCCCGCCTCCGTCGCGAACGTCGCGCGCGCGGCCAACGCGCCCGCGCCGTCCACCGCGCCAACGGCGGTCTTGGTGCCGCCGATGTCTATGCCGATGGCTCGTTGGTTTGGGTTCATGGGATGTCCAGTCCGGCCGCCGCTTCGCGGTCGCAGAAACACGTGACGCCGCCGTGCAGCCAGAGCAGCGACGCGGGGAACTGCGTGGTCACGCGGCCCGACATCAACCGGCGCAACGCCTCGCGTTTGGCGGCGCCGTTGACCAGCAACACAATCCGCCGCGATTGCATCAGGTCGCCCATGCCGAGCGTGAGGCCGAAACGGACGGGTGGGTTCGCGTCGCGAATCATCGCGTGCCGCGCCGTTTCCGCGCTCAGCGGGGCGACGTGTGGTCCCGCAATCAGTTCGTCCGCCGGCTCGTTCATGCCGAGATGGCCGTTGAGGCCCAGGCCGAGCACGGCGAGGTCAATCGGCCCGTGCTGTCGCATCATCTCGCGCACGCGCTCGCACTCCGCCGTCATTTCGGCCGCGTCGCCGCGGAACGTGAGGTATCGCGCGGCGGACACGCCCAGCGGCTCAATCAACAATCGCCGCACATACGTCTCGCACGCGCCGGGATGCTCCGGCGGCAGACCGCCCCATTCGTCCAGTTTCAGCACGCGCAGCCGGTCAAACAACTGCGGCTGCTCCTGCCGCTTCTCCGCCAGGCGTTCGTAGGCGCGCCGCGGCGACGAGCCGGTCGCGACACACATCAGCAGATCCGGCTTGGAACGAATCTGTTCGACGATGCAGTCGGCCGCGCGCCGGCTCATCGCCTCGTAGTCGGTTTCAACGATGATGTGAAGCGGGTTCATCGAGGCTGGCTTTTGCGCCAGAGCTCATACGGCTTCGCGGCGCGGGTCTTAAACGGCAACATCACCTTGCGACCGGTGCGCGCGGATTCGTAGGCCGCAAAGATCGCCTCCAGCACGGCGCGGCCATCTTCGCCCGTCACGAGCGGTTGCCGGTCGTTCCGCACGCAGTCCACGAAATGTGCGAATTCCTGCGGGAAGCCGTAGTTCCACGCTTCCTCGTAGATTGGGAACGACCAGCCGACGGTCGAGCCGCCTTTCTCGACGGCATAACCGTAGCCGGTGGCGCTGTAAGCCTCGATTGCGTTGCCGCGCAGCAGATCGGCGTAGGCGACTCCCTTGGAGCCGTGAACCTCGGCGCGGTCGTCCATGCCGCCGAGCTTGGTCCAGCTTTCCTCGGCCACGGCCAGGACGTCGTTTTCTAACTCCAGGATGAGAATGGCGTTGTCGTCGCCGCGGGTCTTGCGGGTGTGGACGTAGGTGCCCATCTGCGCATAGACCGACTTGATTCGGGTCCCGCCGAGCATC
>JAOACV010000077.1 GCA_026417675.1 Verrucomicrobiia bacterium | reverse complement strand
CGTGTTGGTGGTGAACACCTGCTGCTCGGCCTCCAACGACGCGGCGCGAAGCTGATCCATGACATACTTCGCCGTGTGCGCCAGCGCCTCCGACCCCGACGGCCGCGGCCCGAACGACACCACCCGCTCCAGATCGCGCCACGCCCGTTGAGCGTCGAAACGCGACGCGAGATCCGCCGGAAGCTTCGCCGTCGAAGTTGACTTGCCGCAGCCGAGACCGAAGAAAGTCATCAACAGGCCAGCCATCAGCAACCCGCGGCCAGCCACGCGCCAATGGCCAACCCGACGCCCTGTCGCGCCGACAAGCTTCCTGAACACTGACAACAGATCACTGGCCGGTTTGCTTTTCATACGCTCGCACTCTGCCGCCACGCCGCCGCTTTCGCAATCCGTTTCGCCAGCGCCGGGTGATCGTGGAAGAGAAACTCCACGAGCGGATGCGGCTCCATGTCCGCCAGATTCTGCCCGGCCAGTTTGCGCATCGCGCTGGTGAACGCATCAGGATCGCGCGTCAACTCCAGCGCGGCCCGGTCTGCGCGATATTCCGCTCGCCGCGACCAGGCGTTCGTGGCCGGCGACACGACCAGCGCGAACAACGCCAGCGCCAAAGCCAGCAGCGGCAGATGCTCGACGTTGGCCAGATCGCCGCCGACCGCGGCGCGCAGCAGCCGGTCGCTCAGCCACAGGCCCGCCGTCGTCAGGGCGGCGCTGACCGCCATGCCCTTCCAGATGTCGTGGTGGCGGTAGTGGGCCAGTTCGTGGGCCAGCACCACCTCGATCTCCGGCCCGCTGAAATTCGCCAGCAGCGTGTCGCCGAGCAGGATGCGGCGCGTGCGGCCGAACCCCGCAAACGCGGCGTTGGCCTTCCTGGTCTTCGCGCCGAGACCGATGCGGAACACGCCGACCACGCGCGCGCCCGACCGCTCCGCCATCGCGCGCAGCCGCGCCGCCAGCGGCTCGTCCTCCAGCCTGGTCAGCTTGTAAAAGATGGGAATGATCACCACCGGCAGGATGAAGCTCAGCAGCAGTGTCAACGCCGTCATGAACGCCGCCGCCCACAGCCACCACCACGCGCCCGCCGCGCGCAGGAAGGCGTAGATCACTTCGCCCACGACGGTCATCAGCGCCAGCGACAAGCCAAAGGACTTCAGTTCGTCCCATGCCCACGCGCCGAGTGTCTGGTTCGACAGGTTGAAGCGGTGTTCGAGACGGAATCCGCCCCACCAACTCAACGGCAAGGTGGCCACGGTCGCCGTCGTCAGCAGCGCGGCCACATAGACCGCCACCGTGCCCCACTCGTTCCGCCCGATGTCACGCGCAAACGCGGCCAGCGCGCGCGAACCGCCGGTGAAATAGAACGCCGCCAGCGCCACGATGACAAACGCTGTCTCGCCCAGATGCAGCCGGAGCTTGATCCGCTCGTAGCGTTTGGCCCGCGCAGCGCGGGCATCCCCGCCGGCGGTGGCCGTCTGGACGGGGGACGACGCAGGCGCGGAAAGCTGCGCTGAGTTCTCATGCAGGTCGTTCGCCATAGTTGATCGCCATTGTGCCCAACAGGAGGTTGTGCACGCGCACAGCCACCATGCCGGCGCGCCGCATCATACTCTCCATGCCTCGCTGGGCGGGAAAAGTCTCCAAGGACGCGATAATGTAACGGTAGGTGTCCGGATCGCGGTGGAACAACCAACCCATCAGAGGCATCGTCGCGCGCAGCCAGCCCAGGTAGCAGGCGCGCCCCAGACGGTTGTCGGGCTTGCCGAAGTCAAGGATGACCATCCGCCCGCCGGGCCGCAGCACGCGAAGCATCTCGCGCAAGCTCGCCTCGATGTCCGCCACGTTGCGCAGGCCGTAGCCGACGGTCACCGCGTCGAAACTGGCGTCGGCAAACGGCAGGCGCAGCGCGTCGCCCAGGACGAACCGCGCGCCTCCGTCGTTTGGCGCTCGCCGTCGCGCCGCGACTCGGAGCATCGCTTCGGTGAAATCCAACCCGACCACCAACGTCGCGCCGCCGCGTCGGGCCGCAAAGGTCAAGTCACCCGTCCCGCAACAGAGGTCCAGCACGCGCCAGCCGGGCCGCGCGCCGGCTGTGGCGAGCGCGGCCACGCGCTGCTTCCAGCGGCGGTGCAGGCCGAAACTCTGGATGTCGTTGGCCAGATCGTAGCGCGGCGCGAGCGTGGTGAACAACTCACGCACCTTCGGGGCGCGCCGCTCGTTGTGGCTCAGGAATTTGTTTGGCATGACCGGCGGAATTTGCGATGCAATCTAGTGAAACCACCTTCGATGTCCACGGAATTCTCGACATGAAAACCGTCATCAGCCGCCGCGAGTTTCTCCGGCAAAGTTCCGTCATCGCCGCGTCGCTGGCCGGCGCGCCGTGGCTGGCGTCCGCCGCGGAGTCGCCCGCCGCCCGCCGTTTGCTCGACCTCTCCGCCGCGCGCCAGCCGTTGGCGACGTTTCTGGTCGTCAGCGACACGCATTACGCGCTGTCGGCCGGGGGCGCGGGCGAGCATCCATATCTCGCGCCCGCGCGGGAGACGATGAACGATGTGAAAGGCGCGGGCGCGGACTTCATCCTTCACCTCGGCGACGTGGTTAATAGTTTCCCTGACGCGCCGCAGTTCCCTGCGGAGGCGGCGCTGGCGCGCGAGCAGCTCATCGCGCTGGGCGCGCGCGTTTATGCGGTGCCCGGCAACCGCGATGTTGGCAACAAACCGTCGCTGACCGCGCCGTCGGAGACCGCCCGTCGCGTCCGCGCGGAGTGGGTCGAGTCTTTCCGCCGGCAGTTCACGAGCGACTATCATGTGATTGACCACGCCGGCTGCCGGATCATTCTGCTGAACTCGATGCTGCTCAACACGGGTCTGGCGGCCGAGCAGCAGCAATGGGACCGGCTGCGCGGCGATCTCGATGGCGCGAAGGACGCCAAGCTGGTGCTGGGCTTTCATGTGCCGCTGTTCTGGTGCCGGCCCGACGATCCGGGACCGGAGAACTATCACGTCATAGACGAGCCCGCGCGCAGCCGGTTGCTGGAGTTGATCGCGCGGCACAAGGTGCGGCTGGTGCTCTCCGGCCACACGCATCAGCCGGTTGTCAACACCTGCGGCGAGGCGCTGTTGCTGGCCGCGCCCTCCACGACGTTCGGCTGCACGCATGGTTTCTTCCCGGACTTGGAGGCCACCAACACCGCGCCGAGCAAACGCGGCTACCTGCTGGTTCGGGTTTATGAGGACGATCTGGTCGTCAACCGCTTCCGGCCGCGAACCGCGGCGCCGGCGTCGGACACCCGCATGCTGGTCGCGCGGCAGTCCTCCGAGAACGCGCGCTGTCACTTGGCGACACTGCTGCAGGCGCCGCGTCGCGTCGCGGGCCGCTGGGCGCCGGAGAACGTTGCCGACGGCCGTCGCGCCCCGAGCGCTCCGGGATCGCGGGAGGAAGAGCGGATCGCATGGAGCAGCGCGGAGGCGGGCCAAGCGGAGTGCCGCGAATGGATCCGGCTGACGTTCGCGGAGCCTGTGCAGTTTGACCGCGTCGTGCTCTGGCCGCGTTTCGGCGGGGATGGCAGCGCGCGGAGTTTTCCGACGGACTTCGCGCTGCAAGCCACGGCCGACGGCAAGCAATGGACGACGCTGAAGCAGTTCCACGGGTTTCTGCCGGTCAGCAACACGCCCGTGACCATCGCGGTGCCGTCGCAAAAGGCGCTGGCCATTGCGGCGGTGGCGTCGCGCGTGCCGGGCGACGTTGCGACCGGCAAGGGCTTCAACTTCCAGCTCATGGAGTTCGAGGTGTTCGACGGCGATCACCCGCTGCGGCCCAACGCGGCGCACGCGTCATCCTGCGCGGGCGCGGTCGGGCCGGTGCGAATGGACGATCCGCTGCTGGCTGCGTCAGACCTCGGCGCGCGCTACGTTCGCGTGACCGGCGCGATCAACACGGAGGACTTTCGTCGCGCGATGGTGACAGCTTCGCGGCTCGGCATGAGGCCCGTGTTGAGCCTGCCGCCAGAGCCGAAGATCGTCAACGACGCCGTGCGCGCCCTAGGCAAGCTCGCCGCGTTGATCGAGGCGCCTGACCTGACGACCTTCAAGGCGGCGTCGCGCGTCGCGCCGGACAAGGGGCGCGTCATGATCGGTCCGGTGGCGCCCGACAAACTCGCCGAGGCGCTCGCGGCGAACTCGATCTGGGTTTCCGTCGTGCTCGACGGCCAGGGCAAGAGCGGACGGGAACTGGCCGAGCAGATTGCGAGCATCCGCATGGCCCATCAGAAGCGGGTGTTTTGGTTCGACCTTGCCAACGGCCCGACGGACCCGGCGGAAGCGGCGCAGTTGTTTCTGCTCACCTACGGTCTCGGCGTCATCATCAGCCCCTTGATCGCCGTCGGCGGCGAACCCGGTTCGTTGCTGGACGCGCACTGGGATCCAACGCCCGCGCACACCGCGCTGCGCACACTGACTACGCTG
This sequence comes from Verrucomicrobiia bacterium, assembly GCA_026417675.1. GTDB lineage: Bacteria > Verrucomicrobiota > Verrucomicrobiia > CAIQCK01 > CAIQCK01 > JAOACV01. The sequence goes on along the minus strand of JAOACV010000077.1, from coordinate 3,844 downwards.
CTCGCCGAGCCGATGCGCCGCACGATCAACGACGAGGGACAGGTTCACTGGCTGCGCTTCGAGTCCGGACCGCGTTTCGTCGAGGCGCTCTGGACCGACGGTCGTCCCGTGCGCGTCGAACTGGGCAAATCGCGCCTCGGCGCGACGGTGGTGGAACTCTCCACAGGCCGCTCGCGCCCCTTGCCCGCCGACACGCAAGTGGACGTTGGGAGGTTGCCGGTTCTGGTCTGCAGGTTGTGACGCGCCGGCCCAGGCAGGGGCGTTACGGGGATTTCAGTTCCCGAGTGACAGTGTTCAACAGGACCGGAATCGCACGACGGACTTCGGGCGAGAGGCCGTCGCCCTGGGTGAACCAGCGGGCTTCCAAGCCGAGGATGATCAGGCGCGGCGGGAGTTGGCCGAGGGCGCGGGAAAGCTCAACGGCTTCGGCGACGCCGAAGGCGTGCGTGGAGCAAGGGAAGAAGCGGATCCGGACGGGTTGCTTGCGCGCGTCGAGGCGGTGAAGGGTGCCGGGCGCGGCGCCTGACTGGACGGCGTCGAGGAGAATGACGGTGTGGGCGTTCTGCCAGAGTTTCATCAACGCGGCGCCTTCGCCGGTGGCTTCGAGGATGGTGACGCCGGGGAGTTTGCGGGCGCGGAGCCGGCGCGCGGCGACCAGGCCGAGGGCGTCGTCGTGGCGATGATCATGGCCGATGCCGATGATGAGAGTGCGGGTCTTCCGAGGGTGGGCGTGCGACAACCGCGTGCGCTTGTTTATGCGCCTCCGGGAGCGGCGGTTGCGAACCGCCACCTGTTCGCGGTCCGTGAGCGGACGCGGGTGGGCCAAGCGCCTACTCACGCTCAATGTGTAGTTTCAGGAAGTGGCACGAGCAGGAGATGCAGGGGTCGTAGTTTCGGATGGCCTGCTCGCATTGCCAGGTGAGTTTGTCCTGCGGCAGGTTCAGGCGCTTGGGAATGAACTGCCGCAGATCGCTTTCGATAGTCGCTTGGTTTTGCGCGGTGGGCGGGACGATGCGCGCGTCGAGGATCTGGCCCGTGGGGTCGAGCCGGTAGCGATGGTAGAGAATACCGCGCGGGGCTTCGGTGCAGCCGTAGCCGATGCCGGCGCGCGGTTCGATCGGCACGGCGGGCTGGTCAGGCATCTCGTAGGACTCGATAATGCGCAGCGCCTCCTCGCAGGCATAGAGGGTCTCGACTGCGCGGACGATGATGCTCTGGAAGGGGTTGCGGCAAACGGGGCCGATGCCGGCCTTGCGCGCGGCGGCCTTGGCGCTAGGGGTGAGTTTGTCGTAGTTGAGGTTGTAACGCGCCAACGGGCCGACGTGGTAGTTGCCGCGCCCTCTCACGACAGCGTGCAGGGCTGTGGAATGGGCGACCTGCTGCTCGGCGATGTAGTTCTCAAACTCGCGGATGGCGATGTCGAGGCCCTTATTGGAAACCACGCGGCCTTCGTTGAACGGATACTCGTCGGGATGGCGCAAGGCGACGAACTCGTAGTCCTGCTCGAAATCGGGGAACTTCAGGCCGCCGGTCCACTCGACGGTCTCAAGGGCGGCATCGCGCGCCCATTTGAGCGGCTCGATCAGCGCGCGCAGTTCCTTCTTGGTTGGGACGCGGTAGAAGCCGCCGACGCGGACATTGATGGGATGGATTTCGCGTCCGCCGAGCAGGGTGACGATGTCGTTGCCGACCTTTTTCAGCTTCAACCCGCGCAGGACGGCGGAACCGTGTTTCCGGGCCATCTGGATGGCGTCCTCGTAGCCGAGGAAATCGGGCGCGTGAAGCAGATAGACGTGCAAAACGTGGCTCTCGATCCATTCGCCGCAGTAAAGGAGTCGTCGCAGCTCGCGCAAGGGGCCGCCGACGGTGACGCCGAAGGCGTCCTCCATCGCGTGGCACGAGCTCATTTGGTAAGCGACGGGGCAAATGCCGCAGATGCGGGCGGTGATGTCGGGCGCTTCGTGGAAGCGACGGCCGCGCAGAAACGCCTCGAACAGCCGCGGCGGTTCGAAAACCTTCAGCTTCACATCCGCCACCTTGCGGTCGCGGATGCGGACGTGGAGCGCGCTCTCGCCCTCGACGCGGGCCAGGTAATCCACTTTGACGACCCTATTTTTCATGCGCTTCGCTTTCGCGCCGGAACGGCTCGGCGTAGGCGTTGAAGGACCGGAAGGCCCGCATGATGTCGCCGTCGCGTGCGCCCAACTGGCCCCAAAGCGCGCTGAGGGCGGCGGTGTTGGGCGTTTCCTTTGGGCCGAAGCAACCGTAGCAGCCGCGCTGGTAGGCCGGGCAAATGGCGCCGCAGCCGGCCTGCGTGACGGGGCCAAGGCAAGGCGTGCCGTGGGCGACCATGACGCAGACGATGCCGCGCCGTTTGCATTCCAGACAGACGCTGTAGGTGGGCGTGTTGGGTTTGCGCCCGTTGAGGAGTGCGCAGAGGGTCTCGACCAGTTGATGTTTGCTAATCGGGCAGCCGCGCAACTCGAAGTCCACAAACACATGATCGGCGATGGGCGTGGACTTATTGAGCGTCTCGATATAGGCCGGCGTGGGATAAACCATCGGGACCAGTTCCTTGATGTTCCTGAAATTGCGCAACGCCTGGATGCCGCCGGCGGTGGCGCAGGCGCCGATGGTGATGAGGATGCCAGAGGCGCGGCGCACCTGATGGATGCGCTCGGCGTCGTGTGGCGTGGTGATGGACCCCTCCACCAGCGAGATGTCGTAGGGGCCTTTGACGACGGCGCGCGAAGCTTCCGGGAAGTTGGCGATCTCCACGGCACCGGCGACGGCCAGCAGTTCGTCCTCGCAGTCGAGCAGGCTCAACTGGCAGCCATCGCACGAGGCGAACTTCCACACGGCCAGTTTCGGTTTGCGGGTTGCAGCCATGTCAGATCTCCCACTTGCTGAGCAGGTCCTTGACGTCGTTGTAGTTGAAGACCGGCCCATCCTTGCACACAAAAAGCGGCCCGAACTGGCAACGGCCGCAACAGCCAAAGCCGCACTTCATGTTGCGCTCCATGGAGATGAAAATGCGGTCGCCGCCGACGCCGCGGCGCTGCAGCTCCTGCACGGCGAACCGCATCATGATTTCCGGGCCGCACACCAAGGCAACGGAGTTGGCGGGTCCGAACGGCGCGCGGCCGACCAAGGTCGTAACGACGCCGACGTTGCCGCGCCAGCGTCCCGTGGCATTGTCCACGGTCACATAGACATCGAGGTCAAACTGCGCGCGCCAGCGGGCAAGGTCCGGTTTGTAGAGGATGTCCTCCGGCGTGCGCGCGCCGTAGAGCAGGACGACCTTGCCGTATTTCTCGCGCTCGGAGAGCACATACTGCAACGCCGGCCGCAGCGGGGCCAAACCGATGCCGCCGGCGATGATGACGACGTCGCTACCGACGGCCGACTCCACCGGCCAGTGACTGCCGAATGGGCCGCGCACGCCGATGACGTCGCCGATCTTGAGCTGGCGCAGCGCCTTGGTGACGACGCCAACCTCGCGCGTGGTGTGCATCAGCACCCGCGGCTCGCCGGGGTCGCCGCTGATGGAAATGGGGATTTCGCCGACGCCGAAGACATAGAGCATGTTGAACTGGCCCGGCGCGAACCCGACCGAGGCGGCGCCGTTGGCCGGCTCCAGCTCGATCGTGAAGGGGTCGTCGGTTTCCTTCCGCGTCCGCCGGATGCGGGAGGGCTGCGGCGACATCGGGTCAGGGAGGGGCTGGCTGCTCATGACTGAACCTTGGCGGCGGGGTTGCCATACACGTCCAGCAACTGCAACCGCGTGGCCTGCAAACGCTGGCCGATGACCCGGCACAACCGCTGCAACAAATCGAAGCCCAGC
>JAOACV010000779.1 GCA_026417675.1 Verrucomicrobiia bacterium | reverse complement strand
ATGTTGCCCCGCCGGTCCGGCGCCACAGCGCGCGGGTCCACCAGCGGCGCGTCCTTGGCGAGCGCGCCGTCCTCGGGTCTGCCCTTCGTCCCGTTGCCGGCGACAACCGACGCGTTGCCCGTGGCCAGGTCAATGACATGGATGCGCCGCAAATCGGCGATATAGAGTTTGGCGCCCGTGAAATCGAGCGTGACGCAATACGGCCCGCTGCCTCGGGCCTTTTCCACGGGGGTTTGCCAGCCCGGCAGCGTGGAGACCGTGTTCGCCCTGAGGTTGACCTGTCGCACGCGGCCGTTCCAAGTGTCTGCGACGAGCACGCTGCCGTCGGGCAACACGGCGAGGTTGTGGGGGCCGTTGAACTGCGCTTTTAGCGCGGGGCCGCCGTCGCCGCCGCCGCCGGCTTCGCCCGTGCCGGCGACGTGGGTAAGGATGCCTTCCCTGTTAACCTTCAGCAGACGGTTCCCCGACGCCATCTCGATGATGAACATGTTGCCCGCCTTGTCGAAGTCCGTCCCGAAAGGTTCCTTCAACCGGGCCTCGGTGGCAGGGACGTTGACGGCGTCTTGGCTGCCTCCGGCGACGAGCACGACGCGCGCGGCGTGCACCGGGATGGAGCCTAGGACGAGGGCAAAAACGAGAACGATGCGTGAAGCAGAACTCATGGACCGTGAGACTAGGCAGAGCGGGTCGGCAGGAGAAGCAAATTCTGCATGAGACCGCAAAACAAGTTGACGGCGCGGCGGTGTTTTGCTTAAGTCTCGCTCGATGTTTCGGAGTTTGTCGTGCGTCGTTTTCCGTGGGCAGTGATCAACGCGAAGCGCCGGCACCGAACGACAGCGTTCAGGTTGCGTTTCGTGTTTTTTTGTCGGCTGGCCCATCGAGCGCGCGACAAGGGACCGACGAAGTGAATCGAAAGGAGTTACATGGCAACTGGCAAAGTGAAGTGGTTCGACAACAAGAAAGGTTACGGATTCATCGAAATCCAAGGCGGGCCGGACGTGTTCGTGCATCACACGAACATCGTGGGCCAAGGGTTCAAAACGCTCAACGAGGGCGACACGGTGTCGTTCGAGCAGATGAACACTGACAAGGGACCGAAGGCCCAGAACGTGCAGAAGTTGTAAATCTGATTTCTTAGGTAAGAAACGCCCCCTCATCGCGCAAGCGGTGAGGGGGCGTTCGTTTGCAGCGGCTGCGGCGGCACGGGAGGAGCGTCCCTAAGCGGCGCGTTGCAACCAGTGCCTTGGATCACGCCGCAAACGAAAAGGCCGGCCCGGCGCGCCGGACCGGCCTCTCGTGTCGGACCATCGAGCTTACACGTCGTAGTAGAGGAAGAACTCATACGGATGCGGTCGCAGCCGCACCGCGTCATACTCCTTCCGTTTCAGCTCGATGAACGTCTCGATCAGATCCCTAGTGAACACGTCGCCTTTGAGCAGGAACTCGTGGTCCTTCTCCAGCTCGCGGAGCGCGCCGAGCAGGTTGTCGGGCACGGTCGGGACCTTCGCCAGTTCCTCCGGCGGCAGCTCGTAAATGTTCTTGTCGAGCGGTTCGCCGGGATCAATCCGGTTCTGGATGCCATCTAGACCAGCCATGAGCATTGCGGCGCAAGCGAGATAAATGTTGGCCGCGGGGTCGGGCGGGCGATACTCCAGCCGCTTGGCCTTGGGGCTTTCGGAGTA
>JAOACV010000778.1 GCA_026417675.1 Verrucomicrobiia bacterium | reverse complement strand
CGGTGGCGGTGAGCAACGCCAAGACCATGCCGAGGCAACAGAGTCGCCGTGGCCAGTTCATCTCACTTCATCCCAGCCGCAGCGTAATGCGCGGCGATTTCGGTTGGCGTCAGTGCGCGGTCATAGACGGCAACTTCGTCGAGCTTGCCTTCGAAACTGGCCGCTGTGTCGTGGCCGCCCGCAATCGAAACCTGTTTGGGAAGGCCTTCAGCAGCGGGAACGCTGCCGGAGATTTCCGGTTCGCGGCTGCCGTTCAGATAGACGGTCACGCGCTCGCCGTCACGCACGAGCGCGACATGGTTCCAACTCTTCGGCGCAATCACAGTGCGCCCGGTCAATGGGCCGAACACGAGCTTGCCCGGCGCAGTCGCGGTCCCGCCGATGGCCAAGGATTCGCCGCCGCGCGTGAACATTGTGCCGGTGACCGCTCGCAATGTCTCCGGCAGGCCGTTCCAGAACCACATCTCGACGGTGTAGGTGTTCTTCAATTCCTTCAGCGTCGCGCTCAGTTTTTGACCGGCGAAGTGCGGGCAGCGGTCCCCGCCAGGCGGCCCGTCCAGCCATCGCGCCACGCCCGGCTCATAGGCCGCGTGGCGGCGCGCGCCGGCGGCGTCGAATGCGACGGGTCCGCTCCATTCTTCCAGCCGCCAGTAAGCCAGGGGTTTTGCGGCAAGCACTGCTTGCGCGTAAGGCCCGTGCGTGATCGTCACCTTGCGGCGCGGCTGGCCGCTGACGGTTTCGAGCAGGCCCAGCAGAGCTTCGACAATCTTCGGCTCGGCCTGAACTTCCAAACCGGCGGTGCGGCAGGGCCAGGTGTTGTAGCCGCCGAGCGGGTAGATTTCCGGCGGCGGGATGTAGCCCTCCTCCGCGTTGGCCAGCTCGATGTTCATCGTCGGCTGGAGCGGGCTTTGGGCCTTGATCTTGAGGCCGCTGATGGCAAACACCTCGCAGGGCCAGATGGCGATGCCAAGGTCGCCGACACGCATTGCCTGCAGCTTCACGAGGCGCGTCGGATTCTCTTTCAGCCAGAGCGCCTCGCGCGCATAAACCTCCGGCTGCGACTTCGGCAGCCGGTCGCCCATCTGCTGAACCAGCTCGCGCGCCCAAGCCAGACGCTTCGCGTCGGGCTGGCGCGTGGCAAGCCGCAGCGTCGTCTCGCGCATCACCAAAGGCGCCCAATCGTGGAAGACCATGGTCTTGTAAGCGTCGGCGGCGATGCGGGCCAACTCGCCGGCGTAGGCGTCCATCGTGATCGCCGGTTTGGGTTTGCTGTAATCCATCCAGTGCTGGTCGCCGCTGGTGCCTTGCGACATGATGCCGACGAAGCCGTTCCCCGCGCCGATGAGCGGCCCGATTTTCTCGGCGAACAGACCGTAATAATCCGCCGAGACCGCTGGCGCGCCGAAGTAGTGCATCGAGTAGTTCGCAAAGAGCGCGATGGGCTTGCCGTCCGGCGACTGCACGGCCAGCAGCGTCATCGCCGGGTCGGACGGCCCCACGGGGCCGATGGCGTCGGGGTTTTGATAGCCGGGATGCATGTTGGCGCGGACGGTGACTTCGCCAAACGGATCGGTCAGCATCTTGTCGGGCCGGCGAATCCAGACGCGCGTGTGCGTGTGGTTGGGCGCCTGCGCGACCGCCCAGCCGACGCGGGCCGGCGCGAGCTTCTTCACTGCTTGATGCAGGCCCTCCACAATCC
>JAOACV010000777.1 GCA_026417675.1 Verrucomicrobiia bacterium | reverse complement strand
GCATACCGTCTTGAAACAGCCGCGCGGTCTTCCCGTCCCATGTGGCGGCGAGATGAATCCAGCGGCCTGTGGTGAGTTGGCCGCCGTCGCAGTCCACGCCGCCGACGTGCCAGCGCCACCCGCGACCGATGCGTTGTAGGAACCAACCGGATTGCTTCCACGCGCCGCAACTGGCAATCACCGGCATCTGGCCCGGCTCGTTGAACCACACCCAGCACTCCAACGCGAACGGCTGGGCCAGGTCAAACACGCTGTGGTGCGGGTATGTGACATGGCCGCCGTTCTGAATGTCGAGAACCCCCTGGGTCGTTCGACCCGGATTCTGAATCTTCCCGGACAGCGTCTCGCCGCCGAGCAGCGCGCCACGTGCGTCCTTCTCAAATGCGGCCACGAAGACCGGCTCTTGAATGACCGTCGCCGCGGCCTCGACCGCGGCGGTCGGTTCGCTTTCCAATCCGCGCATGCTCACCGCGCGGACGACGTAACGATGCGCGACCTGCGGTTGCAGCGGACTGTCCACGAAGGTTCGGCAGCGCACCGGCTCCGGCGTGAGCTTTTGCAATTCCTTCGAGCCCGCTTTGGCGCGATAGACGTTGTAACCGGCCACCGCCGTCTGCGGCGCTTGCCAGCGAAGCCGCACCGAGTAGGACGCTGGGGCGCCCTTCAACTCGGTCGGCGCGGGCGGCGGAAGAGGTGGCGGCACCATGATGGCCGCGTAGGCCGGCTCAGAACGTTGCGCCCGCGACAACAACACAAGCGCGTAGTGTTGCATGCCAGCCGGCGCGAGTTTGTCGGCGAACCGAAACAACGTCGTGCGGGTCAAAAGCGTATGTTCGTCCGGCGCGAAGTTCGCGTGGTCGCCGCGATGCACCTCGGCTTCCAGACCGATGGTTCGGGCGGAACGCTCCCAGGTCAGCTCAACCACACCGTCGCGGTTCACGTTCGCGGTGAACGGAGGCGCGATCTTCGGCAACGGCGGCGGGATGAACTGTCGGCACTCGCCGGGAAGGACTTCCGCGCCCGGCATGTCCACGCGCGGCGCGGCCAGCGCTTTGTCGCGCGCGTCGCGGATGATCTCCAGAAACGCCTGGTAGTTCGGGTCGCGGGTCGAAGCGAAACTGACCTGCGGCGCTCCGCTTGTGTCGCGCGGGGCGATCGCCTGCGGCGCGAACGCTTCCAGCGGCTGGATGGCGTGCGCGTAGCCTTTCCAAAGCAGCCGCACCCGCGGCTTTTGCGGGTCCACTTTGCGGTCGCGGCAGAGAGCCAGACCGAAACCATCGCGGCCCGCCGGCAAAGGCGCACGCAAGATGCGGCTGAACTGCGGGTCCTTCAGATTGATCCAGTCGTTCTCCACGAGGCTGTGGCAGCGCGCGCAACCGGCCTTCTGCATCTGGGTGGTGAGCGCCTGTCGAGTCTCGTCCCAACACTGGATCGCGCAGCCGTGCGTCGTGTAGTCCCACGTGCCGTGATAGAGGCCGTTGGAGTCAATCCACGCCAGCAGCAGATCCCGTTCGGCTCGGGTCAGATTCGGAATGCGGCCCTTGTGGCCGGCGAGCAACAGCTTTGCCAGCGGAGCCGCGCCGGAGCCGTGACTGCGTGGCGGGAACAATGGCGAAGACCAGTGCGCGGTGCCGTTCATGCAGTCAATACCGGCGATCCAGTAGGCCACCAGTTGCGTCTCGCGGCGGTTGACGAGGGTTT
>JAOACV010000776.1 GCA_026417675.1 Verrucomicrobiia bacterium | reverse complement strand
GGTCAACTCCTCCAGACGTTCCAGATAGGATTCCGCGAAATTCTGAAAGATGACGAGGCTGGTCTTTTCGCATCCCAACTCGATGATCAACGCCGCGCCGACGTTCGGGTGATTCAAATAACGGGTGAGCATCTTCGCCGTTGCGACGACTGCGCCACCGTCGGGGCAGCCGCAGCCCTGCGTGTGCGGAATCGCGGTGACACCGTCCACGTTCGAAAATTTCTCACGCGACCACACGCCGCCGGTTTCCGCCCGCAGCGAGATCGCGCACGCCTCGTGCGACGAACAGATGGACGTCGGCACGACGAGCACCCAGTTGCGCGAGCCGACAGAACCATCAGCCCGGCGAAATCCCTGAAACGTCGGCGTCGGAGTGATGCGCAGGCGGGCAAGGTCGGCGTAACGCCCGACCGGCACTCTCCCGGCGTCCGGCGCGGGCACCTTGCTTTCCAGGTTTTGCGGCGTGATTGGCTCCCCTGCCCCGATGCCGCGGCTCAGGCCGAAGGGCTGGCCATACTGGCGCGCCCATTCGCCCGCCGGAATCGGCCGCACGGCAAAGCGATGGCCCGGCTTGATATCGCCTTGCACGCAAACGTTTTGGCCGCCAACAGCGACGACGGTGCCGCGCGCGATGGCAACCTTGGCCACGGCAACATTGTCCGCAGCGGGCTGAACCCAAATGGCGACGTCTTCAAGTCTCATCATGACGGCGATGGTGCGGTGGACTTTACTTGCCCTCTTTTTCCTCGTCCATATGGTTTACGGGCTGCGCGACGGGTCGAACAACGCGCTTTCCGGTTCGACAGTCCGGCATCAAACGCCGCAGGACATCAGCTTGCGGCTTCGGTGCGCCGTCGCTGTTTGTAGGCTTCCAGTTCCGGAACGGCGTGTTTCTCCCAGCACGCGGGGCAGATGCTGTGGGAAAGCGCAACATTGCGGAACCTGTCCACCGACGGGTCCCCCGGCACCCATTGCCCCTGTTCGTTCAGCATCTGGCCGCAGTAGCAGCAAGTGCGGATGATGAGCTGCTTGATCTCCTCTTGCAACCGGAGGATCCGCTGGGCCACGCGCAACCGCGCGGCCAACTGTTCCTCAACAAACGGCTTGGTGGCGTAATCGTCGGCCCCGGCGTCCATGGCTTCCAAGAACCCTTTGCCGGCATCCGAACCGGTGATCACGATGATGTAGGTGTATTTCTTGCGGTTCTGCGCCCGGATGCGACGGCACAACTCCAAACCGTCCATGTCGGGCATGTTCTTGTCGGAGATTAGCACGGGCACATCTTCCCGCTCGAACGCCGCCCACGCCTCGCGTCCGTCGCGCGCCTCAATTACTTCGTGGCCCAATTTCTCCAGCGTTCGTTTCAGGATCAGCCGGGACATGGTGTCGTCTTCGGCAATCAGGATTTTCATAAACCGGTTTCTCCGACGTGAACATTCATCTCATTCTGAACCCGTTGCAACTCCTGTTCGAGTTGCCCAATCCACTCCGCCGCGCCTGCGGTCTGGCCGGACGCGCTAATTTGTTCGAGCTTGGCGCACAGCTCAGCCATGTGGCGCGCGCCGAGGTTTGCGCTGCTGCCTTTAAGGGCGTGCGCGGCCTGCCGCAACGCGCGGGCATCGCCCGCCGCCACCGCCGCGCGCGCGGTTTCCAGCCGCTGTGGTGCGTCTTGTTTGTAGGCGTCGAAAAGGCTCTTCAGAAA
>JAOACV010000775.1 GCA_026417675.1 Verrucomicrobiia bacterium | reverse complement strand
GACGGAGCTTGTTGGCGCAGGCGGCGCGGTGGGCGGCTTGCCGCGCGCCGTGCACGGCCGGGAGGATGAGCGCCAGCAGCAGCATGCAAATGCCGATCACGACGGTCAGCTCGATGAGCGTGAAGCCGGCGCTCGGCGGGAAATAGCGGATGGTTGATGACTGATGAATTGGTTTCATGGTCGTGCTTTGGTTGGGGCGGATCAGCGTTTCTGCCAGTTATTGATGTCATCGCCTTCTTCGCCGCCGTAGCAGTGGCCCTCACTGAGGGTGTTGAAGGGTCGGTAGAAATAGTTGGGAGGAACATTGCCGCTGCCGCCGGACATGGACAAATCCTCTAGAGAAAACGGCTCGTCTTTGTCCTTCCAAGTCGTGCCGTTGGGGCCGTAGGAACAGAGGTCGAAGGAGTTGCGATTGTGCCGCGGTTGTTTGCTGCCCGCGCTGTCGCCGGGGGCGGTCATGCCAAACGGGTAGCTGTTGCCGTCGTTGCTCTTGTAGTTCAATGGACGGCCCCAAGCATCGGCCACCATCATGTAGTTGTCGGGCCGGCCAGCGACTGTCTTGTCAGAGACAATGAGCTGGTTCTTACTGAACTTGACGTAGGGCTTGTGCGGGGTGCTGCCGGCTTGCCCGATGCCCTCCTCTTGGCGGTATTGCAGGTAATACCACAACGCCATGGCCGGGTTGATGTATTCCGCCGGCGCGTCGTTCTTGCGGGCATCCGGGGGATACCAATCCACATCCGCCTTGTTCATGTCCACCCCGCAGGCGACCAGATTGATGGTTGCCCTGGTCCGGTCCGCCGCGACCTTCCGTTGCGCCCAGCCCGCCGCGGCCAGCACAATGCCCGCCAGGATGGCGATGATGCCGACCACCGCCAGCAGTTCGATGAGGGTGAAGCCGCGGACGTGAAACGTAAAACGCGAAAGGTGAAACGGCCCCGCGTTCGCGTCTCTGCTTGACCTCATCATGATTGATTTCCGGTTTTGCATCGTTCCGCCAGCTCCCGTTTGACTTTACGTTCCATGCTTCACACGGGCTACGTCTGGCTGCCGAGCGTCTGGAGAATGGTCACCAGCGGCATGAACAGCGCGATGACGATGGTGCCGACTACGACGGCCAAGAACACGATCAGGATCGGCTCCAACAGCGAGGTCAGGCCGGCTACGGCATTGTCCACCTCGTCATCGTAGAAGTCCGCGATCTTGGTGAGCATGCCGTCGAGGGCGCCCGTCGTCTCGCCGACGGCGATCATCTGGCACACCATCGGCGGAAACACCTTGCTGGCTTCCAGAGGCCGGACCACCGATTCGCCCTCCTTCACCGAGTCGTGCACGCGCTGCACGGCGTCTGCAATGACAGAATTGCCGGCGGTGTCCCGCACAATCTGAAGCGCCTGGAGAATAGGCACGCCACTGGAGATCAATGTGCCCAGCGTGCGCGTGAAGCGCGAGATGCCCACCTTGCGCACCAGCGTGCCGAAGATCGGCGCGTTGAGCTTCACGGTGTCCCACATCTTGGTAATGAACCGCACCTTCCTGACCAGGAACCTGAAGACAAACACAAACCCGACCACCGAGCCGATCACCATTAGCGCGTTGTCACGAATCACCTGGCTCATGGTCATGACCGCCTGGGTCAGTTCCGGCAGCGGTTTGCCTTCGAGCAAGTCGCGGAAGATTTCCTGGAACTTGGGCACGATGGA
>JAOACV010000774.1 GCA_026417675.1 Verrucomicrobiia bacterium | reverse complement strand
GACAAGGCCGGCCACGACCACTACATGGCCGACGAGATCGCCCAAGGCTCTGCGGTCAACAACGCCGTGGGCATTCTGGTGGATTCTGCCGGCGACGACGTTTATGCCGGCCGCGACGCGAACCAGTGCCAGGCTGCCGGTCACGACGGCGTCAAACGCGAATACGGCGCCGTCGCGCTGTTCTGCGATCTCGCGGGGCGCGACGCCTACGTCGGCGGCGGCCGCGACAACTTCATCTGGCTCAAACCCTTCCACGGCGCCGGCCTCGACACGGAGATCACCAACGCCGTCTGGCAGGCTTCCCAACACGCAATGCGCCACACGCAATATGAAATGCCCGAAGCGTTGGAGCCGCGCTACGACCCCACCCCGTGGCACGCGCCCCGCAACGCCGCCGAGCGCGATCTCGCCGCCCTTTATGAGCGGACGATCAGCTACGGCGACAGCGGCGAGAAGCTCGCGGCCAAACAGCGGGCGATTGACGCCATCCGGAAACGCGGCGCGGCGGCGCTGCCGTTCCTGATCCGCCAACTCGACCGCCGCGAGCCGATGGCGCGCCAGCGCATCGAGGACTGGGTCAGCGACTGGGGAAAGGAGAGCATCCCGGCGCTGCTGGAGGGACTGTCCATTGACAACCTCGACATCCGCCGCCACTGCATCTTCTTCCTGCGCCAGTGGCCCGACCCGCGCGTGCCGCCCGCCGTGATGAAGTTCCTCGGCGTCGAGCGATTGCAGCCCGTCTGCCTGCACACGCTCGGCAAACAGAGAGCGGCGGACGCGCTCGACGACGCGCTGCGCCTGCTGCAATCGTCGCCGAAGGAACTGGTGCGAATGCGCGCCGCGCAGGCGCTTGGCCGCATCGGCTCGCCCAACGCAATCCCCGCGCTCATCACCGCGCTCGACGATCCGCTCTGGGACGTGCGGCGGCAGGCGGAACACGCGCTGGTGACGCTCGGCAAACCCAGCGCGGGTCCGTTGCTGGACGCGCTGCCGAAACTGTCGCTGCGGGCGCTGCCGCACGCGATCGTGGCGTTGGGCAAGCTCGGCGTGCCCGCCCCGGAACGCTGGCTGGCGAGCGACGACTGGGCCGTGCGCGGCTTCGCCGTGGCGACGTTGACGGACGCCGCCAAACTGCGTTCGCTGCGCGAGACGGAGAAACATCCGTTCGTGCGGTCAAGGATTGACGAGGCGTTGGAGAAACTTCGGCGATGAAAAAGCGCCTCGATGTGGTGTTGGTGGAGCGCGGGCTGTGCGACAGCCGCGAGAAAGCCAAGCGCGCCATCATGGCGGGGCGAGTGTTGGTGGCGGGCCAGCTCGTGGACAAACCGAGCGCGTCGGTGGCGGAGGACGCGGCGGTGGAGCTGAAGGCCGCGGAAAAGTTCGTCAGCCGCGGCGGGCACAAGTTGGAGGCGGCGCTGGATCATTTCAAAGTGAACGTCGCCGGCGCGGTCTGCGTGGACATCGGCGCTTCGACGGGCGGGTTCACCGATTGCCTGTTGCAACGCGGCGCGGCGCGGGTGCATGCGGTGGACGTGGGCAAGGGGCAGCTTGCCTACAGCCTGCGGCGCGACGCGCGGGTGGTGGTGCATGATGACGTGAATGCGCGGTCGCTGAAGCCATCGGACATCGGCGAGGCCGCTGACGTGGCGACGGTGGACGTGTCGTTCATCAGCCTGACCAAGGTGCTGCCGGCCGTGGTTGCTTTGC
>JAOACV010000773.1 GCA_026417675.1 Verrucomicrobiia bacterium | reverse complement strand
GGCCCGCGCATCGCAGGCGACGATTCTCGGTTACTTCGCCGCGCTGCTGATGTTCGTCATCCTGCCGTCGGCGGCGCAACTGGTCTGGTTGGAGACCACCGTGCCGAAAGCTCCGCCGTTGTGGCTTGATGCGTGGAGTCCGCTTTTCGCGTTCCATCACGAACTGACCTGTTTTTGGCCCGCGATGGCTGCAGCGCGGTGCGCCAGCTCGGTGGGCGTGGGGCTGCTGCTGGCGGCGGTGCTGGTATGGGTCAGCGCGTGGTTGTGGACACCAGCACGTCTGCAAGCGTGGGAGCTTGCTGAAATCACGCCGTTGACGCCTAGCGACGACCCGAACAAGGCGGCGATGCGGCTGCAGCAGATTCGGCCGACGCGCCTGCTGGTCGGCCGGTTCGGCCCGACAGCGGCCTGCGCGTTTTTCTTGGTGGTCTTTATGGGCGTGGTGGTGACCGAGTGGCCCAACATGACGTGGCAGGAATTAAGTTCGGGGATGTCGGGCGTGTTTTTCCCGGTGAGTTGGTTCCTGATCAATCTCGGCCTGGCACTCTACGGCGCGCGGGCGTTCGCCGAGGAAAAGGAGAACGGCACGCTCGAACTGCTGGCCACCACGCCCATGTCCAACGCCGCGCTGGTATGGAACAAGACCGCGTCGCTGCGCGACCGTCGTCGCGCGGCCGGCGGCGCTGGTGGCGTGCCAACTGGCGCTCTGGTTTCCCGCCGGCGACCCGATGGTTACCGACGTGCGGTCGGTGATGATGCTCAGCGGCACGCCGCTGGCCGTCGCCACGCGCCTGATCCATTTCTACTTGGTCATCATTGGCTCGCTCTGGTTGTCGGCCCGCTGCCGCACGCCGACGCGCAGCACGCTCGCGGTGTTGGTGGCGTTTTTGGGGCTGACGCTGGTCAGTTCCGCGGTCTCCGATTGGATTCTCGGCTTGGGCGGCCTGCGGGCGGCGCTGACCTCGCCCGGCGGTCGCTTGGCGGGGGCGACGCTCGCCATTGCCAGCCTCCTCTGGCGCGTCGCGGCGGCCGTCATCCTGCATCTGTCGCTCACCAACAAACTACGCGCGTTCGCGACGCGTCAATAGCCGGCCGCTGCAAACTCCTTACATCCGCCACCGTCGTTGCGCGCTTTCCCGAAAGACGAAACTCTTTGCCTGGCGCAACGCAATGCGCGCTAGCCCCGCGGTGGTAGCGCGCGCGGAGGTCCAGCGGTTGCATTCGTTGAAGCAGAGCGTGCAGGCTTTCGCCACCAGGTCGGCGCGGAACTGCCGGACGGCGTCGCTGCGCCAGAGTTGGCGAAGATCGAAGGCGTGGTCGCGCAGGTTGCCGAGGCGCCGATCCAGCACAAGGCAGGGATAAACGTTCCAATAGGGGTCCACGTAGGCAAACGCGCTGCCGGCCATGCAGACGACGCCGGCGGCGGGATCGCGCAACCAGCGCAGGTAGTTCTCGGCGTAGTAGTTGCACGCGAAGCCGGGATGACGGCGCCGCACAGTCTCCAGAAGATCGGCCAGTTCACCATGTCCGGGGACCGGTTTTAAGGTTTGTTGGTTCCGGTAATAGTGGGCCGACGGCAGCCCAACGATGAAACCGATCTTGTGCGCCGGCACGCCCTGCGCGACGACCCAGTCTACGAAGGCGGGGAACTCGCGCCAGTTGTCGGCGGTCAATGTGCTGGAAATCTCGGCGCGATAGAACGGGTAT
>JAOACV010000772.1 GCA_026417675.1 Verrucomicrobiia bacterium | reverse complement strand
GATGGGCATCGAGAACCTGCTCATGGCGTTCGCGGCCGAGCCGGCGCTGGCCGACGCGGTGCTCGACATGGTGGTGGAGGTCAACGAGCAAATATGCCGCAACGCCATTCGCGCCGGCGCGGACGCCATCGTGCTCGGCGACGATTACGCAAGCAACATCGGCCCGATGTTTTCGCCGGAGCACTGCCGGCGGTTTGTCATACCGCGGCTGAGGCGCGTGGTGGAATCCATTCATGAGGAAGGCGGCATGGTCATCAAGCACAGCGACGGCAACTTGTGGCCGCTGCTTGACATGATCGTGGATACGGGCATTGACGGCCTGAACCCCATCGAGCCAACCGCCGGCATGGACCTGGCGGCCGTCAAAGCCTACTGCGGCCATCGCGTCTGCCTCGTGGGCAATGTGGACTGCGGCCGATTACTCAGTCACGGCACCATCGCCGAGGTGGAGCGCACCGTCGCTCAGTGCATCGCCGACGCCGCGGACGGCGGCGGTTTCATCCTCGCCTCCAGCAACAGCATCCACTCCTCCGTTAACCCCGCCAACTACGTCGCGATGGTCAAGGCGGGGCGTAAATTCGGCAGCTATCCAATCAACAGGCAACCATGAACACACGCATCATATCCTCATTCGTCGGTGGACTCTTCGGCGTTGCAATCGTTGCCATCGGCGCGGAGTCAGCCAAGAAGACTGCCACCACTCTGTTATCCCCGACCCGCGCCACATCTCCAACGGCTGGATCATTCCCAGCGAAGGCTATGCGGACCAGCCCTACATCGTAAAGACCGACGACGGCGCGTGGCTTTGTGTGATGACCACTGGCGTCGGCGTCGAGGGCGCGACTGGCCAGCATGTCATCTCCATGCGGAGCACCGACCGGGGCTGCACATGGGAAAAACCCGTGGACATCGAGCCGGCCAACGGCCCGGAAGCAAGCTACGCCGTGCTGTTGAAAGTGCCCTATGGCCGCATCTACGCCTTTTACAACCACAACACCGACAACGTGCGCGAAGTGAAACGCGAGGACAAAGGCGTCTATAAGCGCGTGGACTCGCTCGGCCACTACGTCTTCAAATACAGCGACGACCACGGCCGATCCTGGTCGGCGAAGCGATACGACGTGCCGATCCGCGAGTTCGAGTGCGACCGCAACAACGTCTATGGCGGCAAGCTGCGCTTCTTCTGGAACGTCGGCCGCCCCCTCATCCTCGGCGACGCCGCCATCATGGTCATCCACAAGGTCGGCGCCATGGGCCACGGTTTCTTCGCGCAGTCGGAGGGCGCGTTCTTCAAGAGCCAGAACATCCTCACCGAGCGCGACCCGGAGAAGATCACGTTCGAGACTCTGCCCGACGGCGACATCGGCCTGCGCACGCCGGCCGGCGGCGGTCGCGTGGCGGAGGAACAGAGCATCGTCAAACTCAGCGATGGCTCGCTCTACTGCGTCTATCGCACCGTGGACGGCTGGCCCGCGTGCGCCTACAGCCGTGACGGCGGTCACACGTGGACCCCGCCTGCCTACAAGACCTACACGCCCGGCGGCCGGCGCGTGAAGCATCCGCGCGCGGCCAACTTCGCGTGGAACTGCTCGAACGGAAAGTTCCTCTACTGGTTCCACAACCACGGCGGCGTGTTCGTCGGCCGGATGACCGCCGACTTTGGTGGTGGGCGGCCCGCAGCCATCGTTGGGACCCCCGGCAGCCCCTACGAC
>JAOACV010000771.1 GCA_026417675.1 Verrucomicrobiia bacterium | reverse complement strand
CACGATGGGCGCGTCCAGCACGCGCGCCAGATACTGATTGTAGGTCGTCTGCAAGTCCATGTTGGCCCGCTGCAGTTCTTCCAAGTAAAAAGCCACAATCGCCGCCGCCCTCTTCGGGTCCCGGTCCTCGACGCTGATCGAGAGCAACCCCTCCTTCGTGACACGGATGTCCGTGCGGTCCGCCAGCTCCTCCAGAATGTCCGCCAGCTTGGGTTCGTCGCCGCCCTCCTGCCAAGGCAGCCGGGGCAGCTTCAACCACGCCTCCGCCGGATACACGCGGCGCAGGTCGAATTTCTCAATGGCGGCCAACGCGAGGCGGCGGCTCTTGAGAATCCCGATGATCATGTCGGTCGCGGTCGTGCCGGGCTTGATCGCGCCGCCAATGGAGGCTGCGCCAAACCGTGTTTTTAACCCGTCCGGCGTCGGCCACGCCTGATCCACCTCCGGCGGCACAAGCACCGCGTTAGCCCGGTAAATCTTTGGCATCTGAAGCGACACACAGGCGGTGGCCGCCATGACCACGATCACTGTTAGCAGCAACCACCACTTCTGCCTCCACAGCGCGCGGAGGAAGTCGCGTAATGTGATCTCCTGTTCCATAACCTCAGGTCTTGGCCGCGCCTGCCGTTGCCTCAGTCGCCCGCCCGTTGGCCGCGTTTGGCCCCGAAACGCAGATCACGCGGAACCCGATGTAGTTGTCGCTGAAGTCCGGCGCGCGACGCGCGCGCATCGTCGTGCGGCAACTGTAGCCGTGATTGAGCCAACTGCCGCCGCGGCACACCCGGTGTGTGCCGCTGGGCGGTCCGGTCGGGTCCTGCCGGGTCGAACCGTCGCCGTAGCCCGACTCAAACCAGTCGTTGCACCACTCCCAGACGTTGCCCACCATGTCGAGCACGCCGAAGGGACTCGCGCCTTGGGGAAACTGTTCCACCGGCGAGGTTTGCGCGAACCCGTCCTCCTCCTCCGCGCTGTTGCAGCGCGAGCCATCCCAAGAGTTGCCCCACGGAAAAATCCGGCCATCCGTGCCGCGCGCGGCATACTCCCATTGCGCCTCCGTCGGCAGACGATACTCGCGCCCGTCCCGTTCCGACAGCCACAAGCAGAACGCCACCGCTTCGCTCCAGGTCACGCAGTTCACCGGATGATCGTCGCCCGCCCAAGCTGGCCGGCGATTGCGATGGTCGGGATCGAACTGCTCGTATTGCGCATGCGTCACCGGCGTCTCCGCCATCCAGAAGCCCTGCGTCAGGCGCACCTTATGGGCGGGCCGTTCGTTCTCCGGACTCTCCGTGTCCGCATTGCCCATCGTGAACTCCCCAGGTTCGATCCAGACAAACTTCATGCCGAGCAAATTGGTAAATGTCTTTTGCGCCGGCGGCGGCAGCGTCACCATCGGCATCAACCGCGTGCGCTCGTAGCTCGCGGCAACCTCCGCGCCCGGCTCAGCCCGAGCGCCTCGGCGCCCGGCATCGCCCGCGCGAGCCGTGGACCGCGCCAGCGATAGGCGCACGCCGATCTGGCCGACCGACTTCAACAACCGGTTCAACCGCACCAGCACCGACAGCAACACCACGCATTGCACCAGCAACACCACCGACACACCCACCAAGACCCATTCGTGGCCGCTGCTGCTTCGTCCCGCCTCCGCCGCGCCGACCGATGCCGCCCCGGCGAGCAGAAAGCACAACCACGACGCGAATACGGCGCGCGTCTTGCA
>JAOACV010000770.1 GCA_026417675.1 Verrucomicrobiia bacterium | reverse complement strand
TACTGGCGCGTGGAGAACTACTACCGCGACAAGGGCACGCTGCCGGAATCGCTGGCGGCGTGCGACATCAGCCCGGCGACGTTTGTGCAGCAGAAGCGGGACCGTGTCACGGGCGAACCGTATGTCTATCGCGTGGTGGACGCGACGCACTTCGAGGTGGGGGCAACGTTTGCGCTGCCGAGCGCGCCGGACGAGGGAAGATGGCAGCGTTACGGAAAAATTCACTTCGGGCCGGGTGAGGAAGCCTTCTGGAAACACGGCGCGGGCCGGCAGACCTTTCGCATTGACGTGGCAGGCAAGAGGCGTTGAGCGACAATCGGCGCTAGCGCACGACCGCGAAACCCACCGCGACCAGAGCGACAACCAGACAAAGCACGCCGATGCAGAGTCCGATCAACGCGAAGATGCCGACATAGCGCCAGAAAGATTTCTGCGCGGCAATCGCAGCTTCGAGGGAGGCGACATCGTTTGGCGCCGCGAGCAGGTCTCCAATGCGCGCGGCATAACGGCTCAGAAGCACCGAGGGGATGAGATAGAAAAGCACAGCGGCTACGCTGTAGAAGACGAACAACGCGACGCCCCCGGCGATGGACTCCGGCTTTCCCGTGGAAACAAGTGTCACCGGGGCCGCCAAACCGGCCAGCAGCATGATTCCGGCGCTGATGAAACCCAGGATGCTCAAGAACAACACCCAAGGTCGGGTTTTCTGGAACGATGCGATAATCTGCGTTGTCATGGGGGCTTCTCCTTTGTTTTGTTGAGAACCTTCCGAACACGAACAACACCCACAAGACGAGCCTGCCCTCGCCTGTGGCGAGCCGGTCTTGTCCACTACTTCCGGCGGATCGGGTTTTCCGCACGCGATTCTTCCAACGCGTGCGAATCATCGCGTTCGGAGAACGCGATCCACCTCGAACTTACGTGCGGCCTTGGGCGGCGCCTACAGCGACAAGAGATAGGCCAGCAAGTCCTCGATTTGGGCGTCGTTCAGATGCGAGGTCTTGCCGTGGCGGTCGTGCGCGTTGCGCGTGGTCAATACCTCGCGCAGCGTCGCGGCCGAGCCGTCGTGAAAATACGGCGCGGTGCGCCAGCACTCGATCAGCGTCGGCGTGTCGAACTCCTTGTCATCCCGGTCAAACTGCCCGCGGGTGCCCACGTCGTAGTGCTTGAGGGTTGTGAACAATCCCGGCGGGTGGCACTTCGCGCAGCCGACCTGCGGGTCATTGAACAGTTTCTCGCCGCGTTTGGCGGCGGGGGAGAGCTTGCGATTGACCAAATAAGGACTGGGGATCGGCTTCAACGATTTCATATACTCGTCAATGGCCACCGCTTCCTCTTCGGGCCGGACTTGAAACAGAATGTGCCGGATGCCGCTGCGAACGGCGGTCTCGGCGGTATCGCGCACGCCCATGCTCATGGCGGGGGGCGTTTTGTGCGAGAGCAGCATGCTCTTGCTGTTCTTCGGGTTGCCGATGCCGTCGTTGAGCAGGTCCCAGTTCAAGCCGTCCACCCGCCCGTCGGAGGAATGGCAACTGGCGCAACTCTGCCAGCCTTGGAAGCAGATCGTCGCGTCGTTGAAGAGCCGCTCGCCGTTGCGCTCGACCGTCGGCCGCTGTCTAAGCCCCAGAGGGTAGGAGAGGGGCTTGGCGTATTCCGAAGCCATGTCCACGGCGCAGAGCGAGTCGGAGAAATAGTTGGCGGTGTAAGCCTTGGGGCCGATC